>JBILJY010000148.1:0-6672 GCA_044376975.1 Burkholderiaceae bacterium
CCGCCACATGAGGGCTGCATCGTCAACGGTTCTTGCAATTTGTCCGTTGACCGACAGTCCGAAGTTCGGTTCATCGAACCCGGGACCACAAGGCACAAGACCGAAGGTGGGCTTCATTCCTACGAGTCCGCAGTGTGCGGCAGGGCGACGAATCGAGCCGCCCGCATCGGTGCCCAGAGCGAGTGCGCCGATGCCGGCCGCCACTGCACTGACACCACCGCCCGAGGATCCGCCCGGCGTACGCTCCAGATCCCAAGGCGAGCGAGTCTTGCCGTACACCAAATTATTTGAGATTCCTTTGCACGCAAACTCTGAGCAGTTTGTGATGCCAATCATCACGGCACCGAGTTCTCTGAGTCTCGCGACGGCCCAAGCATCCTGCGGCGCGACAAAATCTTTGAAGAGAAGTGATCCTTGGGTAATGGTCTGTCCTTTTACCCAGATGTTGTCCTTGACCGTAATCGGTACGCCAGCCAAGGGGAGCTTTTCTCCACCCGCGATACGCTGATCAACAAGCTGCGCTTGTTCAAGCGTCCATTGATCGTTGTGTTGTACGACCGCATTTAACTTTGGATTGATCTGATGGAGTCGCTCTAACGCGTTACGTGCAACTTCTGTTGCGCTAACCGTTTTGTTGTTTGTTTGCGCAGCGATATCGCTTGCTGTGAGTTGCCAGAGCTTACTCATGGGGAGGGCCTTTTTTACAAATTAAAGGGATGTTCAATCCGTGAAGCTTACAAGCAAAAGAGGCAAGCGCGAATGCCCTAACGTTTTGTTCTCGCTGTAAAAATTGAGTGCAATAAAGTAGTACTCTAAGCGTCTCAAACGCTTTAACTAAAGAGCGTCTTAGAATAGCGAGAGACTGTCCTTGAAACACACCGAAACTGCGCGTTGGTACTTTGGCTGGAATATTGTGGCGGCCTCGTCTCTGCTGACGCTGCTCACCGTGGGTATGCGGTTGGGGATCGGTCCGTTTTTTCTCCCTATGGTCGAAGATCTAGGTTTTAGTCGTAGCCTGCTTGGTGGAATCGTCGCAATCGGTATGTTGTTTTACGGAATCGGCATGCCCTTGGGGGGCTATCTTGTCGCTAGGCGAGGCACGAGATTTGTCTTACTGCTCGGAGCGGCAATTGTGTTGGGTTCGACCATTTGGGCGATTTACGCGCGCACCCCACTTGGCTTCTTATTGTCCTTTGGCGTTTTTCTCTCGATCGGACTTGCCTTTACGAGTCCCGTTACGGTGACTCCGTTAATTAGCCGCTGGTTTAGCCGACAGCGTGGTATGGCGTTGTTTTTCCTGTCCACCGGCTCCATGGCTGGCATTGCAGTCATTACTCCGGTACTGACTGCGAGTATCGATGCCTTTAACTGGCAGATGACGCTTCTCGGTTTTGCACTGATTTTTGTGGTGGTCACCGTGCCAATAGCGATTTTCGTGATGCGTGAAGACGCGCCTGTGCATGCCGACTTATTACCCGAGCAACGCGCGGCTGCGGCCGCTAAGCCGGCTTCAAAAGAGGTTCAGCTGACATTCTCGCAGGCTGTTTGTACTGCACCGTTCTGGATGATTTGCTTAGGTCTCTTTACCTGTGGCTACAGCATGAATTTGCTGGGTACGCATGGCATGCCTATGTTGATGGACCACGGGTTTGATGCCTCGACCAGTGCAATGGGAATTGGGTTGATCGGAGTCGTCGCTATTTTCAGCACGCTGGCACTGGGTCGTCTAGCCGACATTATTCCTCGCCGTTACATTTTGGCGGCGATTTACTTCCTTCGAGGGTTGGGATTCTTTGCCTTGATGATTGTTGGCACGCACTTTGAGTTGTACGCCGCTGCAGCGATTGGCGGACTCGTCTGGGCGGGAAGTATCGCCATGTCTTCTGCAATTTTGGCCGATATCTACGGCGTGCGGCTCGTTGGCTTTCTGTATGGCTGGGCCTACTTTAGCCATCAGATCGGAGCGACGATTAGCTCGTGGCTGGGAGGCTGGGGCTATGAAACCTATGGCACGCACTGGATCGCGTTTGGCAGCACAGGCATCTTGTTAATACTCGCTGCGCTCTTGTCTTTGCGTCTACCAGCAGGCCGTTAGGTTTTTTAACCGCCTGGACTCTCTGAAAGCCTAGGCACGATACCGTGTATCCGCAGGGTGAGCCTCTCCCCATTTAAGGAAGTCGCTAAAAGCAGCGTCTGGTAGGTACGCTGGTTGATAACCAAAGTCTGCTTGGATGCGCTCAATGTTCATGGGCGAGCGGCTCGGGCTGGAGGTACGCCCTATGGTGCATAGCGCCGGATCGTCGACCAGTTCATAGTTAAACCCAGGGAACGCTGCGCGCATCCTTTGGCACCAATCGGCGACATCCCAGCGTAGTCCGGCTGACAAATGGTAGAGCGGCTTGGGGTTGAATTGACTGTTCAGCGCAGCAATGATTCCAAAAGCGACGTCTACTGAGTAGACCCAGTCATCTGCGCACTCTCTTAGCAGTACTGCCTCTTGGCCTGCTTGCGCAGACCTAAGCAGTTGCAGGGGGATGCTAAGCGTATCGCGCAAGCCGGTATCGTATTCCCAGCGCCCGAAGACGGTGCCTAACCGGAGAGCGGTTACGTTCATGCCCCGCTTCGTTGCATACCGAATGCACGTGCGCTCGGCAGCAAACTTACTGATGCCGTACAGAGACTCGGGCAGAGCAGGGCTCGAGCCCTCGTCGAGCCAAGCGCTGCTACGACCTTGCTCGCCAAACACCGAACCCGTACTGAGTTGTACCACGCGTGGTATTCGATGCCGAAGACACGCTTCAAGCAATTCCACGGTGCCCAGTAAGTTGACTTCGAAGATGCGCCGTGCGGATGATTTCTCGCGATCGAGGCCTGCTGTGATGGCCGCGGCATTCACCACACGGTCGGGCTTGAAGGTCACGAGCGTATGCTCAAGTTCAGCGGCTTGAGATACATCACCGTCCATGATGATGAGTTCACCCGGTAATTCTTTTAGTGCACGCTTAAAGCTGGACGGAGCACTGTTCGGCCCAAACAGTGCGACCGCATGCCCTTGCGCAAGTAATTGCTCAGCAAGATTCAGTCCGACGAAGCCTTGCCCACCGGCAATCAGGACGCGCATCAGTTCAACTCAATCTTAGCTTTGGTAGCGATGTCGCGCCATTTGGCCGTCTCTGCTGCGATAAAGGCAGTCGCTTCGGCTGGAGTCATTAGAATAGGGTCGATTGCCATCTCAGCGAGCTTGCTCACGTAGGCAGGGTCACGGATGATCTGCTCGTTCCAAGCCTGCAACTTTTTCTGGATGTCAGCGGGCGTCTTAACAGGAACCGCGATACCCCACCAGGTACTCGAGACGATTTGTGGGTAACCCAGTTCGGCAAACGTGGGAACGTTAGGCAGTGGTTTTAAGCGCGTCTTATTTGCGACGGCGAACACGCGCACCTTGCCTGCATCGATGTTGCCTTTTAATGTTGTGAGGTCATTGACGGTCATATCGATTTCGCCAGAGAGCAAAGCCAGGGTAGCTGGACCGCCTCCTTTGTATGGGACGTGCATCACGTCGATGTCAGCTCCAACTTTGACGAGCTCTGATCCCATCTGAACGATGGAGCCCATGCCAGCCGACCCAAACTTAAGCGAGCCCGGCTTGGCCTTTGCCAGAGCGACAAACTCGGCAAAGTTCTTGGCAGGGACATTGGGGCTCACCACCATTACATGTGGTGCGTTGGCAATCAGACCAATTTGTGCAAAGTCTCTTTGAAAATTGTACGGAAGGTTCTTCATAAGAACTTCATTGATCGCCATCGTACTGGTCGTGCCAAACAGGATGGTGTAGCCATTCGGCTCGGCGCGCGCCACGTTGTTGGTACCAATTGAGCCCGCCGCACCCGCAAGGTTTTCTACGACGACTGTCTGACCAGATAATTTGTTTAGGTGTTGGGCATACAGACGTCCGACGATATCGGCTGGGCCACCTGCAGGAAACGGCACGACCATTTTGATGGGGCGGGTGGGGTAGTTGCCCGTCGTTTGCGCATTGGCAGTTAGACAGGTGACTGACGCAAGAGCAGCGCCGGCTAGGGCAAGAGTGCAACGCCTGAGGTGATTAAGGTGTCCTCGGGGCTGAGTCGTGTGTGACATATCAGTGTTCTCCAAAATTGAATACGCAACTTTCATAACTGGCGGGTGCCCGGATGGCGCCGCCTCCAAAAAAACTGTCGCTCAAGCGTTCAAAACCCGCTCGGTTGATCGTCGTACTGTTGGACCAAACCCCGCGCTCCAAGTAACGTGTCGCCGCACTGGTCAATTGGTGATGGGTCAGTTCTGGAAAATATGCTTTGACCAACTCGGCAGTCGCCTCAGCGCCGACCTCGCGCATCCAGATAAGAGACTGTGCAAGTGCGGCATCGAGTGCGGCCACTTCTTTTTGGCGCACTTTGAGTGTGGCACGAGAAGTAATAAAACCGGTGTACACCGTCGGGCCGCGCAGGCTGGCTTCATAAAGGAGGTGGCCGCCATCTAAAAGCGCTTGGGTAACAAAGGGCTCAAAGGATTGAATGACATCAACCTGATTACTGGCCAGAGCATTGAGTTGTTCCTGCATGCTCCATGTTGTGATGAGCTGTTGCGGGATGCTAATGCCTTGGTCTCTCAGGTCGGCTTGCAGGCATAGCCAAGGTGTGGGAACCTCTTTGACGATCGATAGCCGCAAACCGGGTAAGTCGGTTAGCGAAAGATTTGGTTCGCGAGCGATCAAGCAGAAGGGGTCTCGGCCCACTGCTTCTGACAGGCTGAGCAGTCGATGCGTATCATCTGGCGTGGTGTCGTGGTCAATCATGACACGCATCGGACCACCCCAGGTTAGATCGATTTTGCCTGACTTGACATCATGAATAGCGCCGCCTGGTGAGCCCGGTGGTAACCATTCAATATCGAGCCCATGCTCTTGCTCCAGCGAAAGCTCTCGCAAGGCATAGTAGGGGACATAAAAGAGGCCACGGAAGTTCTCCGCGATGGTGAGTTTCACAATCTCATCCGTGCGGTGCATTGCGGAGGTGCTTAGCCCTTGTCCACATCTTTTGACTTCTTGGCATCTTTGTCCATCTTCGAAAACTCTATGACTGTGTAAATTAGACCAATCACGAGTAAGGAGAAAATAAAAATAGCAGGGTATAACAAAATATCTGAACTCATCGTCGTTGCCCCATCAAAGCACACAACTTAAAGTAAATCCCAAACGTGAAAATCGAGGGAATCCAAATGGCAGTAAAAATTGCTTGCTCTTGATCTTTAATCACAAACCAAAGATAGGCCGAAACGAAGAATGACAGCATGACGGCGGTAATGATGAAATAGTCAGAACGTTTAAACATGTATTGCTCCTGTGGTGAGTTATTTATTTGAGTAGTCAGAGATACCGTAGCCTATTGCACTGAGCAAACAGCCTGCAATCGCCACTGTGCCGATAATGCGTACCCCTGAAGAAAGTCCAAGCGAAAAAATCTGCATATCAAAGACACCCAAGATACCTAAGAGCAAGCTCAGGCCGCCAATCAGGGTAAGCGTATTGCCCACTCGGGTCATCACACGGCAGTAGCTTTTGAGTACAGATCGCTTGGTGGCTGTGTTGGAATTAAGATTCATTAAGAGCTGCTGACCGGTTAAGCAAAAATAAAGAGAATATTGCGATTAAAAATACGGATAACAAGCTTCCTATACCCTTAGAAGTTTAGCCCAAGCAAATCGTTGCCGAGCAATATACCCTTAGGTTCCCTCAGCTATTTGCTCGTCAAAGATCCGCCAGCAAACTGAATTTGTTAATGGCATATGACTGGCAGTGCTTTGCTAACACCATAGGACTAGCAGTGCTAGCCTAACACTGTCTATAACTGACGCAAATGTGGTGGATCGCCCCGTAACCGTTTGGCGTCTAATTGAGGAGCTCGCCATGAGCACTTTAGGAATAATATTTTTAGGTATTGTAATAACTGCTTTTATCAACGCACTTATCTTTAAGTGGGTTTTGGGTAAATTTTGAGAGAGTGAATCGCTACTAGTTTTATAAAGCGAGTGCAGCAACAAGATCACAGCGCGGAGGTCAAGCGACTGTTCGTGCGGCCAAGCTGGATCCTGGTCAATCTAAAAGCCATTTGAGTCGTGATCGTCGTCATTGACTACGAGCTAAAAAATAGTCAGCTAATGTCGTTCTGTCTATCGCTAGGAAACCTTGTGCTTGTGTAGCGGATGATAAAAATAGCGACTGCTATTGCTAGAGTTGTGGCGCCGACCGCTAACATCTCGTTAATATTGATGGGAACATGGCTCATGATATCGACCATGTGTCGGGTGAGTGCAGTGATGGCGATGTACAACAAGAATCTAACGGGCATGTGGTTTGTCTTGAAATAAATGCCAACCATCGCGCCGATTTCTAAATATATAAATAACAGCAAGAGATCTTGAATTGAGGCATGGTGTTTTTGAAAAAGTTCAAAAAACGTCCACCCAGCTGCCCACACTGTGGCGGCACCGATGCCGAAAAGAGCAATTCTGTGGAATATGCCAACGCAAATATTCCCTAGCTGGTCTAGCTCTTTTAGCGGATTGTTCACTCTATTTGTCCTAAATGAAAACTATCTTTATTTAGCCTGCTAGGCGCGATTTACTCCAGCT
>JBILJY010000149.1:0-6635 GCA_044376975.1 Burkholderiaceae bacterium
ATTCAAGGAGTAAGAACGAATATCCACTCCATCCACTCGGATGCCACCTTCAGTCACATCATAAAAACGACAGATCAAATTCACTAGCGAACTCTTACCCGATCCGCTGTGACCAACTAAGCCAATCATTTCTCCAGCACCAATATCGAGGCTCACGTTCTTTAGTACGCTACGGCTCCCGTAACGAAAACCGATATTACGAATCTCGATTTTTCCTTCCATACGCTCGAGGGGAACAGGACGCTGCGCGTCTGGCACACTTGAGACGTGATCAAGGATGTCGAAAATCCGCTTAGCGCCCGCCGCCGCTTGTTGTGTTTGGGACACAATACGACTCATTGAATCGAGTCGCGTATAAAAACGTGCAATGTACGCGAGGAAAGCAGCAAGCACGCCCACTGTGATCGCGCTTGACGCCACTTGTGAAATACCAAAGATCCACACGACTAACAAACCCACTTCTGTCAGCAGTGTCACCGTCGGCGCAAAGAGCGCCCAAACTTTGTTGATGCGATCGTTCACACTTAAGTAACGATCATTCGTTTCACGAAAACGTGCGACCTCTCGGTTCTCTTGTGCAAAGGCCTTGACCACCCGGATTCCTGGAATCGTATCCGCGAGCACATTCGTCAATTCGCTCCAAGACCTATCCACCTTCTCAAAGCCGAAGCGCAAGCGATCCCGTACAAGGTGGATCAGCCAGATAATTAACGGTAACGGAATCAGCGTAGTCACGGCGAGCCAGGGATCAATCGAAATCAAAATGACGGCTGTCATGACGATCATGAGCACGTCATTTAAGAAGTCGAGCAAATGCAGAGATAAAAACAAATTGATGCGATCCGTCTCTGCACCAATACGCGCCATTAAGTCGCCGGTACGCTTTCCACCGAAATATTGTAAAGACAAGGTCTGCAAGTGCCTAAAGGTTGCAGTGCGTAGATCAGCGCCAATACGCTCGCTTACCCAAGCTAATAAATAAGTGCGAGCCCAGCCAAGCAACCAGGCCAATAATGCGGCAACGACAACACCCGTCAAATAGAACGCGACCAAGTCATAATCAATCGGTTTGCCGTTCTGAAACGGAATCAAGACGTCGTCCATTAAAGGCATAGTCAGGTAAGGCGGAACAAGCGTTGCTGCAGTGGACAGCAGCGTCAGAATCAATCCAACAATCAGGGCACCGCGGTAGGGCGCTGCAAATCGCGCAAGTCGTAGGAGTGCCCAGGTATCGGTGGGACCGACAGGGTCATCGTCACACACGGCGCACTCGTCTTGATCCGGCGCGTAAGGGGTGCCACACGTCGGACAAGAAGCTGTATCGACCACAACAACAGTATCGGGGTTCACCAGCTTTTGCTGCACAAAACCAAAGGAATCGATGAGTCGGCTCACTGCAGGCGCCATACCCAAAGTATGTCGCCAAGCGGCGAGTCGATGCCCATCCTTAAATAGTTCGATTGTCCCAACACCCGCGTGATCGCGATGTTGCAACGTGTGCCCTACTGAGATGTTCCAAGTGAGCCAGTCCGTGCCGTTCGGTGCTCGTGACAAGAGACGCCTCGACGTCAGTACGATGGCGCTTGTGGCGAAATACAGCTTCTCGTCCAGATCAGGCTCAAGCCAGGCTAATACTTGCTCATCGGGCTCGAGCAAAGCCCTTGCGGCGCTAGACCAGCCACTTGGCAACGTTAAGTTGAGCGGGGACTCTGCAGTTGAGAGTGGCGTCATGTCAGCGGCTCGGAAGGCCCAGGCTCAAAGACCACCCACTTCAACAAAAAGCGGTTCATCGGATGAATTTGGCTAGCTCGGATTATCATTAAACAGCGCAAGTATAACGACCAACCCGCAACCCAGAGACTGGCCGAGCCTAGCTAATTGCACCGAGCTATGTTTTTACTGCGATAATGAGACAAAGCCGCAATTGCTGCGGCGCAGCATCGCTTACTATTTCACCATGAGTCAACGCCACATCACGATCCAGCGTCTGGTTAACCTAAAAGGGCCAAACATCTGGACCTATCGCCCCGTTCTCGAGGCCTGGATCGATTTCGGCGAACTAACCAAGTTATCACCACAACACCTCGAAGAGACCTATAAGCGTCTAAGAGAGGCATTACCCAACTTGCTAAGCCCAGGTGCAGGCATCGAAGCCTCGAAAGGCTTTGCCAAGTTATTTGAAAATGGTCAGTGGACCCCTGCGACAGTTGAACACGTTACGCTTGTCTTGCAACAGCTCGCAGGTCTCCCAGGCGGCTTCGGTGAGACCCGAGCGACCGACACACCTGGTTTGTTTAAGGTCGTTGTGCGCGCCTGGCATGAGATCGTCACTCACAAAGCGCTTGAGTCATCTATCGCGCTCATTTGCGGTGCAGTCGATGGGTCCGTCCCTTCGGTTAGGCCAATCCTAGACACATTGCACCGGCTTAGAATTAAGCATTGCTTGGGACCGAGCACAGCCTGTATTGTTGACGCCGCGGATGACCGTGACATCCCAGCCATCAGGCTCAGTGCCGGAAATCTGCTGCAATTAGGCTACGGCATCAACCAGCGCCGTATCTGGACTGCAGAAACCGACAATACCGGTGCGATTGCTGAGACCATCTCACGCGACAAAGACTTAACGAAATCCCTCTTGCAAGCCTGCGGCGTGCCTGTGCCAGTGGGTCAAGCGGTCAATAGTGCTGCCCAAGCGTGGGAAGTGGCTCAAGAACTTGGCTTGCCCGTTGTGCTCAAACCAAGCGATGGCAATCATGGCCGAGGTGTCTTCACCAACCTATCGACACAAGCAGAAATTCTTGCGGCCTACCCCGTGGCCGAGCAAGAGGGCTCCGGCGTACTTGTTGAGCGCTTCATTGCGGGCTTTGAGCACCGCTTGCTCGTCGTGGGAGGAAAGCTCATCGCTGCCGCGCGCGGACAACATGCCTGTGTCACCGGCGATGGCAAAAGCTGCATCCGTACCCTAATCGAATCACAACTCAATGCGGACCCACTACGCGGACGGGAAGAAGACCTCCCACTCAACTATATCAAGCTCGACTCTGTCGTAGAGCTGGAGATCGCAAGGCAAGGGCTCTCTTGGGAATCTATTCCTGCGCCAGGGCAGACGGTCGTCATTCAGCGTAACGGTAACGTTGCCATTGACTGCACGGAGGAAGTGCATCCAGATATCGCCTCAACCGCTTGTACGGCTGCCCGTATTGTTGGTTTAGACATCGCCGGCATTGATCTCGTCGTCCAAGACATTTCCAAGCCGCTCATCGATCAGCAAGGGGCGATTGTAGAGGTCAATGCGGGCCCAGGTTTACTCATGCATTTAAAGCCGGCAGTTGGCCAAGCACGCCAAGTCGGTCGCGATATCGTTGGCTATACCTTTCCCCCTGGTGACATGGCACGCGTGCCGGTAGTCGGCATTACCGGCACCTATGGCAAAAGCATGGTGGGGAAACTTCTCTATCACCTCTTATGTCTGCACGGCTGGAATACAGGCTTGTCCACCACAGAGGGGTTGTTCGTGCAACGGCGCAAGCTTCACGCCGGCAACAGTGCCAACCACGAAAACGCGAGACGTGTGTTACTAAACCGTGAAGTACAAGCAGTCGTACTAGAAAACGGCGCAAAGCAAATTCTGAGCGAAGGTCTGACCTACGAGCGTTGCGAAGTCGGCATCATCACCAATATTGACTGGGACCAGGACTTATCTGAGTTCAATATCCACTCACCTCTTGAGCGCAGTGACGTCTATCGCACACAGATGGATGTGGTCTTGCCCTCAGGCATGGCGATTCTTCTGGCAGATGACCCTAAACTGCTTGCGTTAGCCCAGTACTGCGACGGACAAGTCACACTGTTTAGCAAATCTGCGGCGACGCCCGCACTCGTCGAACATGTTGCCGCCGGTCATCGAGGGGTGTTTGTCGATCACGGACAACTTGTCATGGCCGAGGGCGCTCGACGCTACAACCTCTGCAATGTGTCGGCGATCGGATGTACCGAACAAGCTAGAAACCATCAACAAATCTGTAATGTTCTGGCTGCTGCTGCGGCGGCTTGGGCACTCGGTGTTTCGCTTGAACTAATCGAAGCAGGACTCTTGAGCTTTGATCCCAATACTGCCCTCCCCTCATGATCAATTGCCCTCACTACGCTAATATTCTGCCATCGCGGTGAGCATCGTATTTCCACAGGAAAATAAATGGAAGTTTCTCGTATTCGTGCTTTGCGTGGGCCCAATTTGTGGAGCAAACATACTGCAATCGAAGCGGTCGTTACCTGCAACGGCCCAGAAGCCGATCTCGACCAGATCCCCGAATTTGTCACGCGCTTGCGTGCACGCTTTCCGGACGTCAAGCCCCTACGCCCTTTCGGTCACAAAGAGCCCATCAGCGTCGCACACGCCCTGGAGGCCGTCGGCTTAGGCCTGCAAGCTGCCGCTGGCTGCCCCGTTGCGTTCGGACGAACGACTGCGACACCTGAACTGGGTGTTTATCAAATTGTGTTTCAGTACACCGAAGAACCGGTGGGCCGTCTAGCGATGGATCTCGCAGAGGCACTTTGCCTGGCCGCCCTAAACGACGAACCCTTTGACATCAAACTCGCGTTATCCCAACTGCGTGAACTCGATGAGGATGTGCGTCTTGGGCCAAGTACCGGCTCAATCGTTGACGCTGCGCTTTCCCGTGGCGTGCCCTATCGACGCCTAACAGAAGGTAGTCTTGTACAGTTCGGTTGGGGTAGTAAACAGCGACGCATTCAAGCGGCAGAGACAAGCAATACAAGTGCGATCGCTGAAGCGATCGCACAAGATAAAGATCTGACGAAGATGCTCCTTGAGGCTGCGGGCGTTCCCGTGCCGACAGGCTTCGTGGTGTCCGACGAAGAGCACGCCTGGGAAGTCGCAAACAAAATTGGGCTACCCGTTGTGGTTAAACCGCGGGATGGCAATCAGGGCAAAGGTGTTGCAGTCAACATCGAGACAAGGGATCAGCTGGCAAAAGCCTTTGACGTAGCAAGCGAGATCAGTCGCGATGTGATTGTGGAGCAATATATTCCAGGTCATGACTTTCGTATGCTTGTTATCGGTAACAAGTTAATCGCGGCTGCCCGCAGAGATCCTCCAAATGTTATTGGTGACGGCGTACACACAATTGCACAACTCGTGGAGCAAGTAAATCAGGACCCCTTGCGCGGCGACGGTCACGCGACAGCGCTCACTAAAATTCGCTTTGACGACATCGCGATTGCGACGCTGGCTAATCAAGGTTTAACCTCCCAATCCGTCCCTGAGAAAGGTAGGCGGATTCTGTTGCGTAACAACGCGAACCTAAGTACGGGTGGAAGCGCGACAGATGTTACCGACGAAGTACATCCGGAATTAGCTGCACGCATTGTCACGGCGGCACAAATGGTGGGCCTCGACATTGCTGGCGTCGACCTTGTGGCTGAAACTGTCGCTAAACCGATGGAGGAGCAACGCGCCGGTATCGTTGAGATTAATGCTGCACCTGGCTTGCGTATGCACTTAAGCCCCTCTTTTGGTAAGGCACGACCCGTGGGCGAGGCGATCGTCTCAACCATGTTTGACGAAGGCGACAACGCGCGTATACCGGTGGTGGCCGTAACAGGAACAAATGGCAAAACGACCACTGTACGGCTCACGGCCCATTTGCTCAGAACAAGCGGTAAACGCGTGGGGATGACAAACTCTGACGGTGTCTATATTGAACAACGCTGCATCGATACTGGGGATTGCAGTGGACCACGCAGTGCCCGTAATGTTCTGATGCATCCGGATGTCGATGCTGCAGTATTGGAAACTGCACGCGGAGGCATCTTGCGTGAAGGCCTCGCCTTTGATCAATGTGATGTCGCCATCGTGACGAACATTGGCATCGGCGATCACCTCGGGATGAACTTCATCAACACCACTGACGGGATTGCACTCGTAAAGCGCGTCATCGTTCAGAACGTTGCGCCGCATGGCTGTGCCGTGCTCAATGCCGCAGATCCAATGGTTGTGGGGATGGCGGACGCATGCTCGGGCTCAGTCACCTTCTTCTCACACGACAAGCTACTTCCCGCTTTGAATACGCATCGTGCCCAGGGTAAGCGTGTCGTGTTTGTTGACGGAGAGCACATCGTCTGCAGCGAGGCCGGTAAAGAGCACCGAATTCCTCTGAAAGCCATCCCACTGACACGAAGCGGTACGATCACGTTTCAAACAGAGAATGCGATGGCGTCTATCGCTGCAGCTTGGGCACTCGGGCTGGACTGGAGCATCATTGAAATGGGCTTGGCCACTTTTGTGAATGACGCCCAAACCGCCCCCGGACGCTTCAATGTCTTTGACTATCGTGGTGCAACGGTCATCGCCGACTATGGCCATAACCCCGATGCGATTCTGGCACTTATCCAAGCGATCGAAACCATCCCCGCAAACAAACGTATGGTTGTCATTAGCGGGGCAGGAGATCGCCGCGATGAAGACATCATCCAGCAGACAGAAATACTTGGAAAATCCTTCGACCAAGCCATTCTGTATCAGGATCAATGTCAGCGCGGGCGCGAAGACGGTGAAGTGTTGGCACTGCTACAGCTGGGCCTGAAAAACGCGACACGCACAAAAGAAATCATAG
>JBILJY010000150.1:0-6625 GCA_044376975.1 Burkholderiaceae bacterium
TCGGGTCGTATTCTTGAAATCGAAGGCTTGCCAGATCTCAAAGCCGAACAGGCCTTCGAACTGTCAGACGCTTCGGCTGAACGCTCTGCGGCTGGCTGTACGGTTCGCCTGAACAAAGAGCCCGTCATTGAATACATCAACAGCAACATCGTGATGTTGAAGTGGATGATTGCCAATGGCTACGACGACGAGCGCAGCATCCGTCGTCGCATTGAAGCAATGGAAGCTTGGCTGGCCAACCCACAGTTGCTCCAGCCTGACGCTGATGCAGAATACGCAGCCGTGATCGAGATCGATCTCGCTGACATCCACGAGCCAATCGTCGCATGCCCGAACGATCCTGATGATGTGAAGTTCTTGTCAGAAGTCGCTGGCGCCAAGATTGACGAAGTGTTTATCGGTAGCTGCATGACCAACATCGGTCACTTCCGCGCCGCCTCGAAGCTGCTTGAAGGCAAGCGTGACATGCCCGTTAAGTTGTGGATTGCCCCACCAACCAAGATGGATGCGGCCCAACTCACTGAGGAAGGTCACTATGGCGTATTCGGCGTCGCGGGTGCGCGCACCGAAATGCCAGGATGTTCTTTGTGCATGGGCAACCAAGCACAAGTACGTGAAGGCGCGACAGTGATGTCAACCAGCACACGCAACTTCCCGAACCGTTTGGGTAAGAATACGAATGTGTACCTGGGCTCGGCTGAACTAGCCGCCATCTGCTCGAAACTTGGTCGCATCCCGACCAAAGAAGAGTACATGGCCGACATGGGTGTGATCAAAGAAAGCAGTAAGGATATCTACAAGTATCTTAACTTTGATCAAATTCCTGACTACAAGGATGTTGCCGACGCAGTTTAAGTACTGCTGTTCGTAACACCACAAACACCTGTCTTGTGCCTCGCGCGCTTGACGGGTGTTTTTTTATCTCACCAGATCAAGCGAACCTGACAGTGGGATCGGGCCATTGTTCGTTACACTAGCGTTCTCTCAGCTTGCTCCCCCCTGTTATGGCTCGTGCCCGCTCAACCCCCTCTTCTACCCGTCTGACCCGTGATGCCACCCGTTTGGTATCGCTTGCACTTGCATTACATAGCTCCGGAAGTCGCGTAGAAGATCAGTACTGGGAAAACGAGCTCGGTACGCTTCTGAACAAGCTCATGCGCGCTGGCAACGACACCATCATCGATTCTGCACTAGATCACCTCTCGAAGACGAATCTTGGTGGCTATGAAGTGTTAATTGAACAAGCTGAGACGCTGTCGGAGTCTTGCGTGATTGAGAAGGACGGTGCGCGCTACGATGTATTGTTAATTGTTGCCCCTATTGTTGCCTGGACGCGCTACAGCATCCCCGCTTGCGATCTCCCGACCAGCACGGTCACCTCACTGCAAAGTCACTTACAGGCGCATGTGCTCGCAGCGAACACACAGGTTGCAGTAATGCCCAGGCTCGCAAGTTTGGATCAAATGCCGCGCAGCTTTTGTGAAACCTGGGAATGGCTTCTTAAACTCGGCGCACAGGCACTAGCCTTGCCCGGCGCACTCCCAAAGCTACATATCGAACCCGATGCTTTCAACATGCTTGCCGATACGCGTTACTTAGTGGCTGCCATCGCAGTTCCAGAAGGACAGCCATTGTTCCGCTGGCAAGAAGAACCCGGTGAACTCGGTAATGGGCGCGTCAAATGCCTTGAAGCCTGGGGTGACGCAACACAGGCTTTGTTTACAGAGCTCTTGGCGGGCTGCGGCTTTGAAATACTTGTTCCGGACGCCTACTACGTCAGTAATCGCGAAGCCGACCGACGCGTTCGACCACTCTCGGTTAAAGCTGCCGTGTCTTGGTTGGGCTCAGCACTGAACATCGAACCGAGCCAGTTACGTGCTGTTGTGGCAGGCTGCGGCGAACAGCGTATCGATGAATACCGTATCGGCTTCACACAAAAAAATAAAAATGAAGTCGTCTATGGTTGCCTTTGGCCCCTGTATGGCCGCGAAGACGATCAACCCCTACTCGATAGCGAACCAACACCGATTGACACCGTCGATGAAATCGCAAGTCTACTCAAAGAGTGCGGAGTCACCGACATTCGCCGTCTACCAGGTACGTTGCCGCCAGACTTTTGTGAAGACTGTGGCGCACCGCACTTCCCAAATCCTTCTGGCGAAATGGTTCATGCCGAACTCCCAGAAGACGCCGAGACGGCGCCTGCGCATTTTCACTAGCGATGCGCGCGGATATTTTTTGCCGCGTCGTCGATAACTACGGTGATATCGGGGTCACCTGGCGCCTCGCACGGCAACTGCAAAGCGAGTACGGGTGGTCTATCCGTCTGTGGGTTGATAGGCGCGATAGCTTTAACAAACTTGATGCGCGCGTCAGTCCCGCGCACAATATTCAGGTCATCGACAACATCGAGATTGTTAGCTGGACGACCCCTGCGCCAAACCTCATCCCCCATCCAATTGTCGTTGCCAGCTTCTCATGTGAGCTGCCAACCGCCTTTCAGGCTCGGATGATTCCTGGCAACACCCTTTGGATTAACCTAGAGTATCTCAGCGCAGAAGCATGGGTGGAAGGCTGTCACGGACTTCCATCTCTGCGCTCCGATGGCCTCAATTCCAACTTCTTTTTTCCTGGTTTTACCGCGCAAACAGGCGGCTTAATCAAAGAAGCAGGGTTACTCAAGGCTCGAGACGCGTGGCAAGCTGACCCTGACCGACAGCTCCAGTGGATCAAGTCCCTCGGCGTGCCGTCCGATGGCTTACAAGCCTGGCGTTCGGGTCGCCTGGTCTCGGCCTTCTGTTACCCACAAGCACCTCTCAACGCATTTTGTAAGTACTTAGCGAACGATTCTATTTCGACGCTACTTCTGATCCCTGAGGGCATAGCCAACAGCATCCCAAGCGGGCAGCAAGGCAATCTTCACGTCGCGCGTATACCCTTCACGACGCAATCTGAGTACGACCAAACTCTTTGGACGGCTGACCTCAATATTGTGCGCGGCGAGGACTCTTTTGTACGCGCACTGTGGGCCGCAAAGCCCTCCATCTGGCATATCTACCCGCAAACAGAAGACACCCACCTGGTCAAGCTCGATGCTTGGCTCGCACGCACAGCGCTGCCCGCGCCAGCACAGTCCTGCATCCGAAACTGGAATCTAGAGGATGCGGCTGCAGCCGCTACAACCGACTTCAATCAACTGTTAGACCCTGCAACCTTTGCCGTCTGGGCCGCTGCTGCGAAACAACTTGCGACAGAGCTAGCAAAAAACCAAGATTTGGCCTGCTCACTAGACCTCTTTTGCCGCACAAAAGGGCAACTTTAAGGTCGTTTCACAGCAGTTCAGTCCCGAACAGGCTAGAATAGAGGGCTTTTTTACAAAACCGCTCCGGCAATCGAGTCCCGGAGACCCCAAGTTACCGGAGTTTTAAGCATGAAAACCGCACAAGAGCTGCGCGTAGGCAACGTCGTGATGGTTGGCAAAGATGCCGTCGTCGTGCAGCGCGCCGAATACAGCAAATCGGGCCGCAACGCATCGGTCGTTAAACTCAAATTTAAAAACCTTTTAACTGGCTCGGGTAGCGAAACCGTATCTAAGGCTGACGAGAAATACGATGTCGTTGTGCTTGATCGCAAGGAATGCACTTACTCTTACTTTGCTGATCCTATGTACGTTTTTATGGATGCCGATTTCAACCAGTATGAGATCGAAGCAGACAGCATGGGCGACGCCTTACACTACCTCGAAGAAGGCATGCCCGTTGAAGCAGTGTTCTATGATGGTCGTGCGATTTCTGTTGAATTGCCCACCATGGTTGTCCGCGAAATCGTCTACACCGAACCTGCTGTTCGTGGCGACACTTCCGGCAAGGTCATGAAGCCCGCAAAAATCAACACAGGCCACGAACTTCCTGTTCCGCTTTTTTGCGCGATTGGCGACAAGATCGAAATCGACACACGCACTGGTGAGTACCGCAGCCGCGTGATGTAAAAATCGCTAGATGGTTAATGAAAAATAGCTCCCTGGTGGAGCTATTTTTTTGCTCTGTACCACTAGAACAAGTTAGCAAGTTTTGCGATCGCGCCAAGAACTGCGATCAAACTCGTAAACTGCATGCCAATTACCCAGACGAATTTACGATCGACGTCAGCGCGAAAATCTTGCTGTGTACGATTCACCTCAGAGAATCTGCGATCCATGTCTGATCGCAGTTCAGTAATCGAACGATCGAGACGATCGATTGATTTGGTGTGTTGCTGAACTAAAACTTCGAGTACGGTGATGCGTTTTTCCATGCCCACATCTTAGGTAAATACGTTGACGAGAACAAGGGTAAAAGCAGGACAAAATCAGGTTAAACAACAAGAATTTTGTAACTAGTTGTGTCGAGTTTTTTGCTCTAACTCGGCGAGCCAGGCAATGGCATAGGTTCGATCAGTGCCACACATTTCTTCTGATGCCTGCAAGCCGCCGCAAAAATGTGGTCGCTCAGGCTTGCCAAATAAGGCACACCGAAAGTCTGCCAAAAGCTGTACACAAGGGACGCCTGCAGGCTTGCCAAGCGGCATTCCGGGGATTGGGCTTGTAATGGAGGGCGCCACACAACAGGCACCGCAATCAGGGCGACAGTTCACTGCAGTCGGTCTGTATCCAGAAACTCTGGTAGCGCAACGACTGCAATACCCTCTTCAGCTAAGGCCTCACGCTCTTGCGGCGTGGCGGTGCCACGAATAGGTCGGTCGTCGGATTCGCCCTCATGTATACGACGCGCTTCATCGGCAAACTGATCGCCAACGTTTTCGGTTTTACGGACAAAGTCGCGCATCTGCTGCATTAGGGCCGCCTGTAGCTGCAGAAGTTGACCTGACTCGTTAGAAACCGCCACTGCACTTGACGAACCGGCCGCCGTAGACGCTTGGTTATCAGAAGCCGGAGGTACGTCTGAAAAGTGCCCAACATTGAGTCGTGGTGCCGACAGCCGCTTAGTAATCGTAGAGTCTTGACACATTGGACAGCTCACCAGGCCGCGCGCCTGCTGGGCATCATAATCATCATGCGAGCCGAACCAACCTTCAAAAAGATGGCTATTCGCACACTGCAGGTCGAAAACTTTTAATCCCATACCGTCTATCTGGAGGCAAAACTGGTTAATGCAAGGCCTTGAGTATACCGGAGGCCTCCACGACGGCAGGACTAAGCCACCAGATCGAGACGGGGAACCGCCGCCAGGAGCTCACGTGTGACGTGATGCTTGGGCGCCTGAAGCACCTGCTCTGCATCCCCTAGCTCAACCAGTACGCCCGAATCCATCACAGCGACACGGTCTGCCAGATATTCCACGACACCAAAGTTATGGGTAATGAATAAATACGCCATACCGGTTTCTTTCTGTAAGTCTGACAAAAGATCCAGAATCTGCGCCTGTACCGATACATCAAGTGCCGAGGTAGGCTCATCCAGTATCAGTACAGCGGGCTCCACGGCTAGCGCCCGCGCAATCGCAATACGTTGGCGCTGGCCACCGGAAAACTCGTGCGGGTAGCGATCCGATGCATCGCTCGGCAAGCCTACCCTATCGAGCAAATACGCGATGCGACGCGTTTGCTCGACGCGACTCCACTCTGGACGCAAGGCCTCAATCCCCTCCTGCAAAATCGCCCCAATTCGCATTCTTGGGTCGAGCGACGCATAGGGATCTTGAAAAACGATCTGGATCTGCCGGCGCAATGCAAGCAGTTGACGCCCCGAGCATGTCAGGATGTTCGAATCATTGATGATCGCCCTGCCCGATACTTCAGCGTTCGAATCGAGCAATCGAAGCAGCGCCTTGGCCACCGTTGTCTTGCCACAACCAGAGGCGCCCACCAAGGCAAGTGTTTCGCCCGCACGTAACTCAAAGCTCACGCCTTGCACCACATTGTTATAGCCCGATATGCGCCGCAGGAGACCCTGTCGCTGCGCATAACGAACCTGTAAGTTCTGCACAGCCAAACAGACAGCACGCCCCCCCAACTCTGGTGAAGCAGCAGTCTGAGATACCAGCGAACGTTCACGTCCCGCAGCCGATAGCGGTCTTCCGCGCTTACTAAAGGTAGGAATAGCATCGAACAACTCACGCGCATACGCATGCTCTGGCGCACGAAAGAACTTTTCAGCCGAAGCTGTCTCAACGACCTCGCCATGACGCATTAAGGCAACGGTATCTGCCACATCCTTCACCACAGCTAGATCATGCGTAATTAACAAAACTGCCATCCCAAGCTCTTTCTGAATATCGGCCAACAGCGTCAACACTTGTGCCTGAACCGTTACATCCAGTGCCGTGGTGGGCTCGTCAGCGATCAATAACTCCGGTTCGGCCGCCAAAGCGATAGCGATCATGACGCGCTGCTTTTGTCCGCCAGAGAACTGAAAAGGATAGTCATCCACTCGACGCGCAGGGTCCGGAATCCCGACACGCTCGAGCCACTGGATTGCCCTTGCACGTGCAGCTTGCCCGCGAAGCGTTGTATGCGCCTCGATTGCCTCAATAATTTGCTGACCAATGCGCATCACCGGGTTCAGACTAGTCGCAGGCTCCTGAAAGATCATCCCAGCACGCCCACCCCGCACGTCCCGCATCGCCAC
>JBILJY010000197.1:0-4814 GCA_044376975.1 Burkholderiaceae bacterium
TGATCGGTTTGGGTCAAGCCGGAACCACCTTTGCAGTGATCCTGCCTGTCATTGCGCGAACAGTTCCTCTTTCTTCACGCAGTACCGCGATGGGGATCGCAAGTGCCGGCGGATCGCTCGGTCAGTTCCTGGTCGTTCCGACGGGTCAATTATTGATTGACACACTAGATTGGAGCGGCGCTTATTTGGTTCTCTCGATGGTGTTAGCCGCAACGCTCCCGCTCGCATGGTTTCTTAGAGGCAAGCCTGGGGCGAGCACAGGCCCAGAGCAGTCGATGTTTTCTGCAATTGGACAGGCGCTTAAACACCCCACTTTTCATTTTCTGTTTTGGGGATATTTCGTTTGTGGATTTCACACGGCCTTCATAACCTTGCATCTACCTGCCTTTGTGGTCGATAAAGGCCTGAACGCGAGCACCGGTGCGTTCGCCATTGGTCTGATTGGATTGTTTAATGTGTTCGGCTCTTTCACGGCTGGCAAGCTTGGTGGGACCTACAGTAAGAAAAATCTGCTCGCTGGGCTTTACGCTTCGCGAGCGGTGTGTCTCATCTGGATTCTTGTGATGCCAACCTCTCCTTGGGTTGTTTATGTTTTTGCAGCATGGATGGGTGTGTTTTGGCTGGGCACCGTTCCCCTGACACAAGGTCTGATTGGTCAGATTTATGGCTTGCGCTTTGCGGCAACGCTCTCGGGCATGGTTTTCTTGGGTCACCAACTTGGCAGCTTTACGGGTGTCTGGTTAGGTGGCCGTTTGCAGGCAATCACGGGAAGTTATGATCTGGTCTGGTGGATCGCCATTGCGTTGGCTCTCGCTGCCTCAGCCTTGTGTCTGCCCGTGCGTGAGAATCCAATCAACGTTCAACAGCTTGCCAAAGCGGCTTAGAGTTCTAGAGGTGTTATGCAACGACGCACCAAGCAGCGATTAATTTGGGTCACGGCCAGTGTGGCGCTGAGTGTGGTCATGGTCGTTGGTCTTATTGGATACACGACACCAGGGATGCGTCTGAACTGGGAAACTGTTGCCTCGCTCTGTGGCTTCTGATCCGCAAGCCATGCGGCCCCCGACGCAATACCCTGTCGTGCAGGCATCGAACCTTGGGATGCATGCCGCACGAAATGTATTTGTCTTAACGGTGAATAATCGTTTGGCGCGACGCTTGATCCAGATGCTCGCACAGCAGCAGTCGGCGCGTGGACAGAGCGTTGCTGAGATGCCAGAGGTGATGCCCTGGTCGGGCTGGGTGACCCATCAGTTAACTCGCGCTAACTTTGAAGAGTCTTTGACACCTTACTCTCGTCTGCTTGATGGCTTTGAGGCACAGCTTTTGTGGGCGCAAGTCATTGAGCAACTTGAGGGCGACAACGCGCTGCTTGATGTCTATCAAGCAGCAGCGATGGCGCTTAGCGCTGATCAGTTAATCCAAGAGTGGCAGATCAATGTTTTTGCGCACGAATACACCGAGGAATATGCTCGCTTCCTTCAATGGCGTGACGCTTACCGCGAACGCTTGCATGCGCTGGACGCTCTGGATACGAGTAGCGCACTGACTCGCTTGGTTCAGTATGTTGAGAATGGTTTGCCGTTGCCTGAGCAAATCGTGCTCGCAGGCTTTACGGAAATCTCTCCGCGGATGAGGGCCTTGCTCGAAGCACTCCTTGAACGCGGCGTTGTTGTTTCAACGCTGCTAGAAGATGTGCCGCAAGAGTCTGTCGTGACCAGAGTCCAAGCGGCTAGCACGCAGGCTGAGTGGTTGGCTGCCGCAAACTGGGCGCGTGCGCAACTCGATGCACGGCCTGACGGACGGTTTGCAATTGTTGCTGTTTCCCTAGACGCCCAAGCAGCCTTTGCACGACGTGTGCTTGAAACAAGTTTGAGCGATGTAAACGGTGCTCGCGCACATGCGTTCAATGTGGCGGTCGCCCGGCCCTTGTCCGACTGGGCAGCATGTCGTGCTGCATTGGCTTGGTTACGTACGTTTGTTTTGATGAAAGAGCAGTTTGGTGCGGCGCCAGTCGATCTTGGTGCTGCGTTGTTATCTGGATACTGTATTGGACATAGCGCGGAGCAGGGCGCGCGCGCCATGATCGATGCGGGCTGGCGTCAGTGGCAGGTGAATCGTGTCTCACTGGCTGCATGGACCCAAGCGATAGAACCTCTGCACCAGCTATCACCTGCGTGGCAGCGCGCGTGGCAGGACTGGCAAGCGCTGCCTCGCACGATGGCGTTGCATCGGTGGTCGGTTGTGTTCAGGGCCAGCTTAGCGACGCTCGGCTTTCCAGGGCGCGGCACGCAGAGCTCTGCGATGTATCAGGTTCTTGAGGCGATTGACGGTTTGCTTGAGCGTTTTGAATCACTCAGCACACTTTTTTCGTCGATGCCGTCTTCTGAGGCTTTGAGCATTTTGAGTCGTCTATCTCGTACAACGATGTTTCAACCGCAGCGAGATCCTAGTGCCCGTTTAGATGTTTTGGGCCTTCTTGAAGCCGAGGGTGGGCAGTGGGACGGGGTCTGGATGCTTGGCTTAACCGATGAGGTTTTGCCTGCCGCGACAAAGCCGAATCCACTGATCCCGATGGCGGCCTTACGTCGCGCCCAAGCTCCCCGAGCCACACCTGAGCGAGAGATTCAATGGGCCCACCAAATTTTTGCAAATCTATGTAAAGTTGCACCGACTGTCACGGTGAGTGCTCCCCGCCTCGATGGTGAACGAGCCCTTCGCCCTTCGCCGCTGATTCAGACCCTCATCCCCACGGAGATGCTCGACGACCCAATGATTGAGCCATTTGTGGGGGGGCGTATTTCTGGCTTGGAAGTGTGGCAGGACGACAAAGGCCCGCCACTTGAAGCCGGCGAAAAGGTGACGGGCGGAGTCTCTGTGCTGGAAACGCAGTCCATCAATCCGTTGTGGGCTTTCTTTAGATATCGTCTTGGCCTCAGGGGGCTACCTGCCTACGGTGAGTTACCGCAAATGGCGTTGCGCGGAAAATTTCTGCATCGCGTCATGGAGCGCGTATGGGAAACATTGCAGGACCAAGATAGTTTGAAGCTTGCAATCGCACAGGGCACTCTCTCGCTACGACTCGATCAAATTGTCGAGGCAGTCGCGGCAACTGAGCTCAGCGCGTACGACACGACTTTACGAGAGCTCGAGACTAAACGTGCAATTCGCTTGGTGAGTGAGTGGCTGTTGCTCGAGGCGAATCGTGCGCCTTTTGTCGTTCAGGAAATTGAGCAAAAGCGTCAGCTTAATGTCAAGGGCTTAGTGCTTGATGTGCGATTAGATCGTCTGGATCATCTTGTCTCTACGGACTCAAGCGACCGAGTCACGCGTCTTGCAGTAATAGACTACAAAACTGGACAATCGTTATCCGGAGTGTTGAAGGACTGGGAAAGCATTCGTCCAGTTAATTTACAAGTTCCGGTCTACGCTGCGATTCTTGATACGCAGACAGCCTCTGGCGATGAGGCGCGCAACCACATCAGTGCCTTAATGCTAGTGCGTCTGCATGCAAAAGGTTGTGCCGCAGTCGGGCTCGCAGAGCAAGATGATCTCGAATTGAAGGGCTTGAAGACGCTTGCCGAAGCGAAATATCAGGATGCAGACTGGCCTCTTTTGCTTTCACGCTTACGTGCTGTGATCGAAATGCTCGCGCACGAGTTTGTGCAGGGAGAGGCGCTGAATCAGACTTGGAAGACGGCGAATTTAGAGTATTGCGACCTATTGCCGCTCTTGAGGTACTACGATCAAAGTGAAGAAGACGTGCAGGGAGATAGCGACGATGACGTCTAACCAACAGCCGTCAGACGCCCTGATCCGTGCGAGCGCGGTTGACCCGCGGCGTTCGTTTTTGGTGCAGGCCCCTGCAGGGTCTGGAAAAACAGAGCTGCTAACCGACCGCATCTTGGCTTTGTTGGCGACGGTAAGGCGACCAGAAGAAATTGTCGCGATTACCTTTACCCGCAAGGCCGCCTCAGAAATGCACGATCGCGTCCTTAAAAAACTCTCGGACGCGATGACACTGCACGAACCGCCAGAGGCGGAGCATGATCGGCGCAGCTGGTTGCTTGCGCGTGGCGCTCTGCAGCGCGATAAAGAGTTTGGTTGGAATTTGCTTGAGTACCCTGCGCGTTTGGCGATTCGAACGATTGATTCATTTTGTTCCGGGTTAGTGCGCAGCATGCCGTGGTTATCATCGATGGGAGGGTTGCCTGTCGTCGCGGAGGATCCGGATATTCACTACCAGGCTGCTGCGCGGGCGACGATTGCCATGGCTGGTCAAGAGCATGGGGTCAAGCGGTTGCTTGAACACATGGATCTGGATGTTCAGGCAACATGCGATGCGTTGGCCTCAATGCTGGCCCAGAGAGATCAATGGTTGTCCTTGCTTCAAGAGGGTAACGATCGCGCCCTCTTGGAAACTAATTTTGAGCAGACCGTATGCCAGCAGCTTGAACGACTACTTTCGGAGATGCCATCAGGATGGTGGCAAGACCTAGCGCCCTTAGCCCGTTTCGCCGCCGACAATCTAAGCCGCGACAAGCCTGAACACCCAGTCTGCGCCTTGTTGGGTTGGAGCGACGGGCCCCTAGAGGCGGATGCAAGCGACCTGGAACGTTGGCGAGGGTTGGCAGCCTTGTTGCTCACTTCAGGTAAGGCAGTTCGTACCCAGATCAGTGTAAGGATCGGCTTTCCACCCGGGGCGGCCTTTGCTTGGGCAAAACAAGCTTTTGCGCAATGGCTTGAACCCTTTCGTACTGAGCCAGTGCCGCAGTGGGTCGAGCGCTTGGCAGAGATCGCTCAGACGCCTAGTC
>JBILJY010000151.1:0-6521 GCA_044376975.1 Burkholderiaceae bacterium
GCATCAGTGTCTCGGCGGCGAAGACGCCACCATAGGGACCAAAATGTCCTTTAGCGTCGGGAAAGTCGTAGGGTTTCAAGACGGTATCTCCGGAGCGAAGCGCCCTGTGCGAACAACAATATGCTCAGCATCAGCGTGTAGCGACTTAAACAACCTGATTTTAGCAGTGAGAATCGGGAAAAAACGCGCAAAATCCCTTAAAACTGATGTGTCCCTACCCGCATTCGCTTGGCTTCTAGCGCCGATGCACCGTCAAAACACCACCCACCTCTTTGAGCGCAGACAGGGCGCGTTGCAGCTCAGCACCGTCATGCACCTCGACAGTAAAACCCATATAAGCCATTGAAGCCTTACTTTGCGTATGCACGGCCACGACATTAAGCCTCAAGCGGGCAAAAACCTCGGATAGATCACGTAATAAACCAGAGCGATCCTGTGCCTGCACACTGAGGTCTACCGGATACACCGTACCGGCAATATTTCCACCCCAAGTCACTTCAATCACCCGCTCAGGCTGGCGTGCCGCCAAGGTTGCAAAACTTGCGCAATCTGCTCGATGAATTGACACACCGCGTCCACGGGTCACAAAGCCGGTGATGGGGTCTGGCGGCGCAGGGCGGCAACAACGCGCCAATTGGGTCATTAAAGAGCCGACTCCGACGACCAGCACCCCGCTTTTGCCAGTCTGCGTCGCACTATCAGCACGCGCGCTATGCGACACCAATGACTCAGGCCGCAACTCTTGTTCTGGCGAGGCGGGCTGAAACACAGCGTCAATCTGCCGAAGACTAAACTCCTCCTTGGCTGCCGCCACGTAAAGGTCTTCGGCATGCGCAAAACCCAGCTGCTGCGCGAGTTGTTCAAGATTGACAGCCGTCTTACCCAGGCGCTGTAGCTCTTTTTCAACAAGTGCCTGCCCCTGAACCGTGCGCTGCTGTAACTCAATCGCATTGAACCAAGCGCGAACCTTAGCGCGCGCCCTTGGGCTCGCCAAGAACCCCAATTGCAAGTTCAACCAATCACGCGAAGGTCCACCAGACTTTGTGGTCACAATCTCAACCGTTTGTCCGGTTTGCAATTGGGTCTGTAGCGGCACCATTTGCCCGTCAATGCGCGCACCGCGACAACGATGGCCCAGGTCTGTGTGTAAATGGTAGGCAAAATCTACGGGGGTGGCGCCTGCCGGTAATTCAATCACGCGGGCTTGGGGAGATAAAACATAGATCCGCTCTTCGTCCTGGCGCTGAATGCGTGCGGGTGCGACATCCGTGGGCCGATTTGTAGCCTCGGTGTTCCAAGCAAGTAGCTGTCGCATCCACGTGAGTTGCTTGTCATACTCGAGCGCACCCGCTGTGGCCGGTACTTGCCCACCCTTGGCACCAGCCTCTTTATAGCGCCAATGCGCCGCCATACCGAACTCAGCGAACTCATGCATCGCTTGCGTGCGAATCTGCACCTCGAACGGCCGTCCGCTCTCGTCCGCGACGACGGTGTGTAATGACCGATAGCCGTTGGGCTTTGGACGCGAGATGTAATCATCAAACTCATCAGACACGGGCACCCAGCGCTCGTGCACCACACCTAAGGCGGTGTAACAGTCGCGTTCATTTTGAACAATGATGCGCAACGCACGCACATCGAACAGCTTTGAAAAATCCAGGTGCTTCAAGCGCATCTTGTTGTAGATGCTGTAGATGTGCTTGGGTCGTCCACTCACCTCTGCGCTCACGCCAAGCAGCCGCAAGGAGCTTGTTAACTCTTCAATCGTCCGTGCAATGAAAGCTTCGCGCTCCACGCGCTTCTCTTCAAGCAGATGGGCAATCTCCTTGTAGCGAACCGGATCGGTGAAGCGAAAAGCAAGGTCCTCCATTTCCCACTTAATCTGCCAAATCCCCAGGCGATTTGCTAGCGGTGTATACAGATCAAGCGTCTCAGTCGCTAGTAACGGATCGCACGCCACTTTGCTCGCAGCATGCCAGCGCAATGTCTGCAATCGAGAGGCAAGTCGAATCAAAACGATGCGCAGATCAGCGGCCATTGCCAACAACATCTTGCGCAACATTTCTTTTTGCGCTGTCGGATCTACCGCGGCGTCGCTGGCTCCCTTCGCAATCGACCCTAGCCGTAATAAGGCGCGCGTGCCCTGCACCAACCGCGCAATCTCGGGGGACAAGGGACTCGCGGAGGGCTGAGCACTAGGTTCGCGAGGAAACTTAGCAAAAAATTCGTCAGGAACTCCGACCAGCAACGCGGCGCAACGCGTGGCCGCGTCAGCCTGCATATCCGACAAAATTTGAGCCGAGCCTAAGGCGTGCTCTAGGTGAGACTCACCCGCTGCATTGCGCAGCGTCGTTAACTGTACGCACGCCCACCGAGCAGTCTGACGCACTTGCTCCTGATCGTCTGGTATTAAACCCGCGACCAGGGACTCGAGCGCAGCGCCAGTGAGTTGCGTAGGCAAAATAACATTTAAATCGCGGCGGTCACCACGATTTCAACCTTGTAGTCAGCGCTTGCTAAGCGCGCTTCGATCGTAGCGCGCGGCGGTGCGTTGCCATCGGCTACCCAAGCATCCCAAGCTTTGTTCATGCCGTCGAACTCTTTCATGTTCGCCACAAAAATCTGCGCCATCAAAATTTTGGTCTTATCTGAGCCAGCGGTCGCAAGTAGTTTGTCAATCACAGCCAGAATCTGGGTCGTTTGGCCTGTGATGTCTTGGGTCGTATCGTCGGCAACCTGCCCTGCCAAGTAGGCAACGCCGCTGTGAACGGCCATATCAGAAAGTCGTTTGCCGACGTTTACACGGGTAATCTTGCTCATAGTGATTCCTTTGGTTAATCAGACAGGTGACAACTCAAAAACCTGACGTAGATACGTTAGGTAGGCCTTGTCATCGCACATGGTTTTTTCAGGCGCATCAGACACTTTGGCGACCGGCTGTCCATTGCATCGGATCATTTTCATCACGACTTGCAAGGGTTCATATCCTAAGTCGTTGGTGAGATTGGTCCCGATCCCGAACGCTGTTTTGCAGCGTCCGGCAAAGCGGCGGGTCAACTCGATCGCAAGGGGAAATGTTAACGCATCCGAAAAAATCAGGGTCTTGGCACGCGGATCCACACGATTGCTCTCATAGTGCGCAATCATGCGCTCACCCCACTCAAAGGGATCGCCAGAGTCGTGGCGCGCCCCATCAAATAATTTGCAGAAGTACATATCAAAGTCCCGCAAGAAAGCGCTCATGCCGTAAACATCGGAAAGCGCAATGCCTAAATCGCCTCGATACTCCTTTGCCCAAACCTCGAAGGCGTACACCTGCGAGTCACGTAACCGGGGCCCGAGGGCCTGACACGCTTGTAAATACTCGTGCGCCATGGTGCCAAGCGGAAGCACGCCGTGACGCATCGCCAGCCAAACATTGCTTGTCCCGGCAAAGTGCTCCCCCATTTGAGCCTTCATGGTTGTCACGACTTCCTCGTGCCAAATTTGCGAAAACCTACGCCGCGTTCCGTACTCAGCAACACGAAACTCACTTAAATCATTCGCTTCGAGTACGAGTTTCATCTTGTTTTGTAAGCGCAGACGGCCCTCTTCCCAGTTCGGTGCCTGGCAGGTTTTCCGAAAGTACACCTCGTTGACGATCGCCAAGACGGGAATCTCGAACAAAATCGTGTGTAGCCAAGAACCCTTGACCGAAATCGCAATTTCACCGTCACCTTCACCTTCGGACACGGTGATGCATTTTTCAGGTAGGTGAAAAAGCCCAAGAAAGTCGATGAAATCACTCTTAATGAAGCGCAAACTGCCCAGATAAGCGAGCTCTGCCTCTGAAAAGCGCAACTGGCAAAGGTCGTGGATCTCGGCGCGAATCTCATCGAGATAAGGCCTCAAATCCATACCCGTATTGCGGCACTTATAACGATACTCAACCTGTGCGGCTGGAAACTGATGCAACACGACTTGCATCATGGTGAACTTATAAAGATCGGTGTCGAGCAGGGACTTAATGATCATGACTTGGCCTTAAGTATTTCCAAAACCTTAGCACAGGCACTTTCGTTATCAGGGATATCCCGAGCCTTGCTCGCAAGATTGGTTAAACTAAAGATTCATTCGATTCACTGGCTCAAAAATAGTGCCCGCCCGATCGCTTTCCCAACCTCCCTTCTGGTGGAACCCATGACTCACGTCGTGACTGAAAACTGTATCAAGTGCAAATTTACGGATTGCGTAGACGTCTGCCCCGTCGACTGTTTCCGTGAGGGCCCTAACTTCCTGGTCATTGACCCAGACGAATGCATTGACTGTGCTGTGTGCATTCCAGAGTGTCCAGCAAACGCTATTTTTGCTGAAGAGGATGTGCCCCAAGACCAAATGAAGTTCATCGCATTGAACGCAGAACTATCTCCAAAATTCGACAGTATCAGCCGCTCTAAAAAGCCGCTACCCGATGCGGACGACTGGAACGGCAAACCGGACAAACTGCAGCATCTTGAGCGCTAAATACACACCACAGACGGTCTTATCCAAGACCGTCTGGCTCAGCGATAAACTTTTTTCACTGAAGGTCACGCGCGACCCCAACTTTCAGTTCGTGCCCGGACAGTTCGCACGGCTTGGACTGTCGATTGACGCGGCAGACCCCCTGACACCGAACGAGTGGCGCGCCTATTCCATGGTGTCACACCCTACAGAAGACGCCCTCGAATTTTTCTCGGTCGTGGTACCCGATGGCAAGTTCAGCCCAGAACTCGCCGCGCTTGCCCCGGGCGACACTCTCTGGATCAACAAAACCGTCTTTGGCTTTCTCACACTCGACCAATTTGCCGATGGCGAAGACCTCTGGTTAGTGTCCACCGGCACCGGGCTCTCGGCCTATATTTCGATGTTGCGTGAGGCGAGCACCTGGCAGCGCTTTAAACGGATTGTGGTGCTCCACGGCGTGCGACACGCCGGCGAATTGGCCTACCGCGACGAGCTGTTAGCACTGCAACGCCAACACAACGCCACCCCAGAGACCCTTGGCAATAACCAGGCGAAAATGATTTATCTGCCCGTTACAAGCCAAGAGCCATTAACCCCTTCGCTCTCACCAGCGATTAGTCCAGACCTTTTGTCCGCAAACCGGCTCACGACCTTGCTAACAAGCGGTGAGCTCGAACAACGTACAGGCATTCCCCTACAAGCCGAACGCGCAAGGATCATGCTTTGCGGCAACCCGGCCATGGTCACCGAGATGCGCGCGCTGCTAGCAGAACGCGGGTTTGCCGCCGGTCGCCGAGGGGTTGCGGGCAACCTTGCCGTAGAAAACTACTGGTAACCCCTCGGCAACACTAAGGGAAGCACCATAGGTAGTCCAATACTAGGTGTTAGCCCCCATATCCTGTGTTTCTAGCCGCAAAGTCGTGGTGCTTCTGCTACATTTTGCTGCACAACAGCAATCGCAGCCCCTAGTTCGATAGTCTGGTGCCAATAAGGCGTCATAATTAGGGCTTACTGACAACTTTTGGAATCGCACATGCTTTATCAACTTCACGAAATGCACCGTGCCATGATGTCGCCCCTCACGCATTTCACCGAGTTAGGCTCCAAACTGTTTTCACATCCCGCAAGCCCCTTCGCTTACACGCCGATGGCTCGCCAAATGGCGGCAAGCTATGAGCTTATCCACCGTATCGGGAAAAAATACGAAAAACCGACCTGGGGTTTAACCACCACAGAAGTCAACGGCAAACACCTCGGTGTCACGATTGAGACCGAGATGAGCCTGCCGTTTTGTAACTTGATTCACTTCAAGCGTGACGTATCTGACAAACAACGCAAGACGGACCCAAAGCTCTTGGTGCTCGCGCCCATGTCGGGACACCACGCCACGCTCTTGCGCGACACCGTGCGCGCCTTACTGCCGAATCATGAAGTCTACGTATCCGACTGGATCGACGCACGCATGGTTCCGCTTGCGGATGGCAAATTCGGGCTCAACGACTACGTCCGCTACATTCAACAGTTTCTAGAGCACCTTGGGCCAGAGGTACATCTCATGTCCGTCTGTCAGCCAACTGTTCCTGCGTTGGCCGCCGTTTCGCTCATGGCATCAAACAAAAGCCCTTACCTGCCTCGCAGTATGGTGATGATGGGCGGCCCGATCGACCCACGTTGCTCACCCACGCAAGTCAACCGCCTGGCCACAACAAAGCCGTTTGAATGGTTCGAAGAAAAACTGATTCACGCTGTGCCCGCACAATACCCAGGAGCAGGTCGTCTTGTGTACCCAGGCTTCCTACAGCACGCCGGCTTTCTGTCAATGAATCCAGATCGCCATGCCAAAGCACACTACGATTTTTATCTTGATTTGCTTCGCGGTGACGAGGACGATGCAGAGGCACATCGGCGCTTTTACAACGAGTACAACGCTGTCCTTGATATGTCGGCAGATTTTTATCTAGAGACAATTCGCACGGTCTTTCAGGACTTCGATTTGCCGAATGGGACCTGGGTCATTGACGGCCAACTCGTTAAGC
>JBILJY010000152.1:0-6492 GCA_044376975.1 Burkholderiaceae bacterium
TGAGTCGGTGGGCTTAACAGTGAGTCGTTTGATTCGTACGCGCTTTGGCGACATTGTGTTACCGACAACACTGCGTCGTGGTCGCTGGGAGGAGTTGGATCCTAAGCTTGTCAGCGCCTTGATGTTGCAGGTTGGTTTACTGCGCGATGACGATGAGTCCGGTGATGGTCGCTCGCGCGCTCCAAAGCAACCGACTTCGCACGACAGCGCCTTGCCTCCGGGTTTCGGCACGATGGACCGTAACGGCAGTCATGGCGCACGTATGGGGCGACGCGGTAATGTTCAGGGTGGACGCTCTGGCAAACCCGCACCGTTTGCTCACCCCACTGAGTCAGCGCCAACGGTGTTGACCGTGACGGGTGGGTATGCAAATGGTCATCCCACGGGAGGCCAAGGAGCGGGACGCGGAGGTCGCTCGGGCAAGCCAGGAGGACCTAATGCGCGGCCGGGCGGTCGCTCGGGGGGACCGGCAGGGCCTGGCGCCAAAGCGGGCGCAAGAGGACGTCCAGGCGGTAGGCCTGGCGGGCGCCCGGGGGCTGGCCAGACAAGCGCAGTGGGTGAGTCCCAGCCTCTAGCTTCGAGTGGTCCACGTCCTGAGGGCGCACGCCCGCGTGGTCCAGGTGGTGGGGCTCCGGGCGGAGCGGGTGCGCGGCCCCCTAAGGGAGCCGGAGGTCCGAGAGGTCCAGGTAAACCAGGCGGACAAGGTCGCTCTGGACCTAAGGGTAACGCAGGAAAGCCTGGGTCTGGGCCAAAGGGAGACGACTGGCAGCCCAAAGGAGCGTCAGCGCATGAGTCTCGTTTAGGCTTCACGAAGTCGTCCAGGGGTGATCGTTAATTGCAGGCAGGTAAGCCGCTAAATGATTGCCACGACAAGAAAAATTGTCGTTTTCATGCTAGAATAATGGGCTAATGCGTATTTACTTTTGTGCGCAAATGAGCTTAGTGCAGGATTTGTGCGCGGTGCTGCAGGTGAGACCTTTGGAGCTTAACGCTGCTCGGTCTAGGCGCCGTAGTTAAGTCTTAACTGGTTGTAAATGGGCTGTTATTCAGCCCATTTTTTTTGAGTGTATGGCAGATCTTTTTAATCTTACGCAGCAGTCTCTTGCATCAATGGATATCGAATTTATCGATATCGAACGTGGCGCATTGGGTTTGTTACGTGTCACGATCGATCGCCCTGAAGGCGTGCGTATAGAAGATTGTGAACAGGTTTCCAAGCATTTGTCGCGAGTATTCGAGGTAGAAAACATCGATTACCGCCGACTTGAGGTTGGTTCGCCCGGCGTAGATCGGCCGCTCAAAACAGAGTCTGATTACAAGCGGTTTGTGGGTGAACGTGTTGAAGTGAAGTTGCGCGAGGCGGTAGAGAATCAAAAAGTTTTTTCGGGTGTGTTGATCGACCGTAGTGGTGTGGTCAGCACAGCAGGTGCCGAGGTGCAGTCTAAACCTTTCGGTATCGAGTTTGAGGCAAAAAAAGGTGAGGTTCGACAAGTGGCGTTTGCGTTTTCGGACGTAGAGCGTGGCAAGTTGGATCCAGTCTTGGATTTCAAGGGCAAAAAGCGATGAGTCGCGAAATTCTTCTGTTGGTTGATGCGTTGGCACGTGAAAAAAACGTGACCCGTGACGTGGTGTTTGATGCGCTTGAGGGCGCCTTGGCTTCGGCCATGAAAAAACGCTTTAAAGAGGATGCGGATATCCGTGTGTCAGTGAACCGGACAACGGGCGACCATGAGGGCTTTCGCCGTTGGCTCGTCGTTGCTGATGAACTAGGCTTGCAGGAGCCTGATCAACAAGAAATGCTGTCTGACGCTCAAGAAATCGTCTCTGACATCGAAGTCGGTGAGTACATCGAAGAGGCGCTTGAGCCGATCGAGTTTGGTCGTATTGGCGCTCAGGCAGCCAAGCAAGCCATCCTGCAACGTATTCGCGATGCCGAACGCGAACAGATCCTCAATGACTTCCTTGATCGCGGAGAGACCATTGTCTCTGGTTCGATCAAGCGTATGGATAAGGGCGATGTCATTGTCGAAACCGGCAAGATAGAAGCCCGTCTGCCGCGCAGCGAGATGATTCCTAAAGAAAACCTGCGGGTCGGTGATCGTGTGCGCGCGTGGGTACTAAAAATCGATCGTACCGCACGTGGTCAACAAGTAATTTTGTCACGCGCCGCGCCTGAATTTATTCAACAGTTATTTGAAAATGAAGTCCCAGAAATCGAGCAGGGCTTACTAGAGATTAAAGGGGCGGCACGTGATCCAGGCGTACGAGCCAAAATTGCGGTGATCGCATACGACAAACGTATCGATCCTATCGGTACCTGCGTCGGCATGCGTGGCTCACGCGTGACGGCAGTGCGTAACGAGCTAGGTGGCGAGCAGGTCGATATTGTTTTGTGGTCGGACGACCCTGCAGAGTTCGTCATCGGTGCACTCGCGCCAGCAAACGTCGAATCTATTGTGGTCGACGAAGATCGACATGCGATGGACGTTGTGGTTGATGAAGAAAATCTTCCCAAAGCGATTGGCTCTAAAGGTCAGAACGTGCGTTTGGCTTCTGAACTGACTGGTTGGCAGATCAACATCATGACGCCCGAAGAAAGTCAGAACCGTCAAGAATCTGAGCGAGCGTCGTTGCGTGCGACCTTTATGTCGCGCTTGGATGTGGACGAAGAGGTTGCTGATATTTTGATTGATGAAGGGTTCACCGGCCTCGAAGAGATCGCTTACGTGCCGATGCAAGAACTGTTGGAAATCGAATCGTTTGACGAAGATACGATTAACGAACTGCGCACACGCGCACGCAATGCCCTGCTCACTGAGGCGATTGCTCAAGAAGAGCGTGTTGAAACAGCGCAAGATTTGTTTACGCTTGAGGGCATGACTCCTGAGTTGATCGCGAAATTGGCGGCTGCAAATGTGAATACACGCGATGATTTGGCAGAGTTGGCAACGGATGAGTTGGCAGAGCTGACCGGATTGGAAGCGTCTGCTGCAAGCGAAATTATTATGGCGGCGCGTGCGCATTGGTTTGAGAGCTAGTGCGCTCTACCGCCTCGAAGTACACCTGAAGTTGTAACGCTGTAAATAGGTAAGAGAGAGTCTAATGTCGAGTAACACAGTCGCCCAGTTCGCTATCGAATTGAAAATGCCTGCCAACGTACTGCTAGAGCAGTTGCGTGGAGCAGGCGTCGATCTCAAATCGGTAGACGATAATGTCACGGACGGCGACAAAGCTCGACTACTCGAGTCTCTGCGCCGTTCGCATGGTGCCACTGAGGGTAAGAAAATTACGCTCACTCGCAGGCAGACTACTGAGATTCGTCAGGCTGATGGCTCAGGGAAGTCGCGCACCATTCAAGTCGAAGTGCGTAAAAAGCGTGTGTTTGTTAAGCGCGATACACCTGAAACTGCCGATGTTGCGCCGGTAGAGCCGATCGCTGCGCCAGCCATCGCTCCCGTTGTGGATGCAGCTCCGGTTCAGGCGCCTCCTACTCTTGAGCAAGCTGTCGAGATCCCAGCAACCGCGACTCCTGAGGTTGTGGTGCCTGTGCAGGTGCCGGAGATGGCGCCTCCGACGAAGGCTATACCGACTGAGCCTGTCGCGGTTGAGGTAGCGTCCGTAGACGTTACACCTGAAGTTGTCAGTGCCCCAGAGGTTGTCGCTGAGCCTGTCGCTGCCGCGCCGGTAGTTGACTCTCCCGTGGTGACGGATGCACCTGCTGAGCAAGCTGCCAGTGAGTCGAGCACCGATTCCACTAAAACCGCTCCGAAAGCCTTGCGCGGTCGAGCTGTTACACCTGCTCATCTTGAAGGCGATGCAGGCGTTCGCGACGAGGCGCGACGCGCTTCTGAAGCTGAAGCTGCCGCTTTGCGCGATATGCTCAACAAGCCGCGCAAAGCGCCGCGTGTTGAACCCGATCCTGCCGCTTTATCTGGCACGCTACACAAGCCTGCTGGTGCCAAAGCAGGTAAAAAAGAAGGTGCAGTGGATGCCGCCGGTAAAAAGACGCTGAAGTCAGGCGAAATCGCGTCGACTTGGTCTGACGATGCATCCCGCAAGAAGCCTGCAGAGAAGCGCGATGCGCCTGCCGCGCCTGGGCGCGAGGGTTGGCGTGCTGGTGGTAAGAGCAAGTCAGGTGGCAGGAAGGGCGGACGCGGTGCAAATAATGCACAGCAAGATAACCGCGAGCCAGCACCCATTGAATTTATTGCACGTGAAATCCATGTGCCAGAAACGATTAGCGTGGCTGACCTTGCGCACAAAATGTCGATTAAAGCGGGAGAGGTCATTAAGCATCTGATGCAGTTGGGTCAGATGGTGACGATTAACCAAGTGCTTGATCAAGAGACCGCTATGATCGTGGTCGAAGAGCTCGGTCACAAGGCAATCGCTGCGAAGCTGGATGATCCGGAAGCGTTCCTCGATGAGGACGCGCCTCACGAAGATGTCCAGCTGATGCCACGTGCACCAGTCGTGACGGTCATGGGCCACGTTGATCACGGTAAGACTTCACTACTCGATTACATTCGTCGCGCCAAAGTGGCCTCGGGTGAAGCGGGCGGAATTACACAGCACATTGGTGCCTACCACGTGCAAACCGAACGTGGCATGGTTACCTTCCTCGATACTCCAGGCCATGAGGCCTTTACCGCGATGCGCGCACGTGGCGCGAAGGCAACCGATATTGTGATTTTGGTGGTGGCAGCTGACGATGGTGTCATGCCGCAAACAAAAGAAGCTATTCACCATGCGAAGGCAGCAGGCGTTCCGCTTGTGGTTGCGGTCAACAAAATTGACAAACCAGAAGCGAACCCCGAGCGCGTCAAGCAAGAGTTGGTCGTAGAAGAGGTCGTGCCTGAAGAATACGGTGGTGATGTACCTTTCATTTCAGTCTCTGCAAAGACTGGGCAAGGTATCGATACACTGCTAGAGAACGTGTTGCTGCAGGCAGAAGTTTTGGAACTGAAGGCCGCGATTGACGCACCTGCAAAAGGTATCGTGATCGAAGCGCGGCTAGATAAAGGTCGTGGTCCTGTGGCGACAATCCTCGTACAAAGCGGTACCTTGCATCGCGGTGATGTCGTGCTGGCCGGTGCCAGCTACGGTCGTGTGCGCGCCATGCTTGACGAAAATGGCAAGCCAATCCAATCTGCTGGTCCGTCGATTCCTGTTGAAATCCAGGGTTTGACTGAGGTGCCAGCGGCCGGTGATGAGGTGATGTCTTTGGCTGATGAGCGACGTGCACGTGAAATCGCACTGTTCCGCCAAGGTAAATTCCGCGATGTTAAGTTGGCACGTCAACAGGCCGCTAAGCTCGAATCGATGTTCGAAAATATCGCCGAGGGTTCACAAACTTTGTCCTTGATTGTGAAGACGGACGTGCAGGGCTCGCAAGAAGCGTTGGTGCAGTCGCTTGTGAAACTGTCAACCGAAGAAGTGCGCATACAAGTTGTGCACGCAGCGGTGGGCGGCATCTCTGAAAGCGACGTCAACTTGGCAATTGCGTCTGGTGCAGTGATGATCGGCTTTAACGTTCGTGCGGATGCCAGCTCGAAGAAGCTCGCAGAAGCCAACGGCGTAGATATTCGTTACTACAACATCATTTATGACGCAGTCGACGAGGTCAAACTGGCCATGTCGGGAATGCTTGCGCCCGAGAAGCGCGAAGAAATCATTGGGATGGTAGAGATTCGTGAGGTCTACACGATTTCGCGTATTGGTACTGTCGCCGGTTGTATGGTGACCGATGGTTTGGTGCGTCGTGACTCTCAAGTGCGTCTGTTGCGCAATAACGTTGTGCACTGGACCGGCTATATGGAGTCCTTGCGTCGATTCAAGGATGATGTGCGCGAAGTGAAGTCGGGCTTTGATTGCGGTGTAACACTGCGTGGTAACAATGATCTGCAAGTGGGTGATCAGCTTGAGATCTTCGAAATCAGGGAAGTGGCCCGTACGCTGTAAGCCAAATCCATGAGCCGCCATAAGCAAAAAACCGCACCCGGTCGTAATTTAAGACTGGCTGACCAGATTCAAAAGGATCTGGCCATTATCATTCAACGCGAAATCGATATGAGTCGCGTGGGTCTGATTACGGTTTCTGGGATAGAGCTCACAACTGATTATGCGCATGCCAAGGTTTACTTCACTGTGCTAGGTGGTGAGCCTGAGCTGGCTGCCGCACTATTAAATGAAAAAGCAGGGTGGTTTCATTCGCAGCTCTATAAGTTGTTGCACATACACACCGTGCCGACTTTGCGCTTTTTTCATGATCCTCAGCTCAAGCGTGGCATTGAAATGTCTGCACTGATTGATCAAGCAAATTTGCCCGGCCAGTATGCCGGTGTGCCTGACGAGCCCGAGGACAAGCCTTAAGGGGCTGTCGTTTCTGGAATAGACGATGGCTAAAAAACGCGGGCGCGTGCTCGATGGAGTGTTGTTGCTGGACAAGCCGGTTGGTTTGTCGAGTAATCATGCCTTGCAGCGGGCCAAGCG
>JBILJY010000153.1:0-6421 GCA_044376975.1 Burkholderiaceae bacterium
GAGATTTACCTTGGCATTTGACGATCGCGGGCGATCGCTCGCGCAATCGTGAGTCACCACGACAGCTCGATCACGACATTGAGCAATTCGGTTTTAGCGATCGCATCAGTGTGCTGGGCGCCGTATCTGCTGAGACGCTCGCGGATTTGTATGCGCGCTCGGATATTTTTGTATTAGCGTCCCGCTTTGAAGGGTTTGGTATGGCGTATGCCGAGGCGCTTGCGCATGGGTTACCCGTTGTGGGAACAATTGGGGGAGCGATCCCTGATACAGTCCCGGCAGATGCTGGATTGTTGGCTGAGCCCGGCGACGTTACAACGTTGACCCGAGCGCTAAAAAAAATGATTAACGATCGAGACCTCCGCGAGCAACTCGCGATCGGTGCACGTCGCGTTGCACGCGTTCAACCAACCTGGGCTGATTCTGCTCAGCGATTTTCAGAGGTGCTGCTGAAGTCGATTGGTACTCGTTGAGCCGATAAATCAATGTCGTAGACGACTTCGTCTTCAAGTACGTAGGCCTTTGTGTGCAGCCGCAATGCTTCGTCCATTGTTTGAATAGCAGGTAAATTGAATGCTGGACGGCCTGAGCCCATAATGATGGGGGCTACTAATAAATGCAGTCTATCCAGACAGCCTGCGCGCATAAACCGCGAGACTGTTTCAGCACCGCCTTCAATCAATACCCGTCGTAAACCTCGCGCATGCAAGGCACGCAGAATATCCTTCGGGTCGATGTGCCCAGAAGGCGTATTCAGAACGACGAGCTCGACGCCGGGAGGTATCGGAGAGGACGGGATGTTGCTAACTAGCCACAGTCGCCGAGTGCTATCTTGATGCCAAACCTTCGCATTCGGGGTTAAGCGTGCGCTTGGATCTAAGACGATCCGTACCGGATTTGCGCCCTTTGTTAAGCGAACGTTCAGCTGGGGGTCGTCAGCTAGGGCGGTACCGATGCCGACCAAGACCGCGTCTACACAGGCACGTAGGCGGTGTAAATGCGTCAGGCTCGCAGGCCCATTTACATAGCGAGAATGGCCCGTTTCGGTGGCAATTCGACCGTCTAGTGTTTGCCCAAGTTGTCCGATAATGGTCATCTCGTCGCGTAAGCCAGGAGGCACTAAGGTGCGTATATCCTGCTCACCTGAGCGAGAGGTAAAAGGCGGAACGACGGGAAGCGAAGACAAGGGGTAACCGCCTTAGAGCTTGAGAGGAATAGGTGTAATCCATTAGAAATTTACAGCAAGATGGCATAATTACAAAGCCGTGACTTAATCCTTCAAACAGTAGGTTCATCTTGTTCAGGCCAGACCCCCTAATAGAAGTTGACCGCGCGATCTCTGAATTGCGACGCGGAGCAGGTGTGCGCGTTCACTCCGGCACGACGAGTGTGTTGATGCTCGCGACGGAGGCTGTTTCGACAGACATGTTGGTTCTGTTTGCTGCTCAAGGCTTAAGTGCACCGCGTTTAGTGATGACCGGCACGCGTGCAAATGTGCTGGGTATCGATAAGTCCGATCGCTCAACTTGCGTTGTCAGTGCGCCTGACAGTTTGGATGCTGCAACGATCGAATATTTAGCGAACCCCCTCGTTGCCAAGGCGCCTCAGCCAAAGCTCTCTGCATTAATCGTTAACCAAGCGACGCCCCTTGAGATGTCGTGTGTAAAGCTCGCAAAGCTCTCGCGCTTGTTGCCTGCTGCAGTCTTGGTGGATTGTGCGGAAACCTCTGAGGCTTTCGCAGTAGAGGCGAGTGCCATTGAAAGTTACATGAAGACCGCAGCGCACTCGCTGCGGATCGTAAGTCGTGCACGTGTTCCTCTAGAAGACGCCGAGGACGCGCAAGTGGTCGCTTTTCGTCCGCGCGATGGTGGCATTGAGCACCTTGCAATTGTTGTGGGTGAACTCAAGACAGATGCGCCTGTATTGATTCGTATGCATTCGGAGTGCTTCACAGGGGACCTGATGGGTTCGCTGCGCTGCGACTGTGGCAACCAACTGCGCGGTGCAATCAGCGAAATTGCGAAAGCGGGCAGTGGCATTCTGTTATACCTTGCACAAGAGGGTCGTGGAATCGGTTTGGTCAATAAGTTGCGCGCTTATCAGTTGCAAGACGCAGGCTTTGATACGGTAGATGCCAATCTTCAGTTAGGCTTTGATTCGGATGAGCGCGATTATTTGCCGGCGGCACAGATGCTGAGCTTGCTTGGCGTGGGTCAAGTAAAACTGTTGACAAACAATCCGCTGAAAGTTGCTGCCTTAGCGAAGCAGGGGATTGATGTTGTAGAGCGCGTCGCACATATTTTTCCGTCCAACGAACACAATGACGGCTACCTTCGCACCAAAGCTGCGAAGAGTGGGCACATGTTCAATTTTGAGCCAAAGAAGTGATGATGAAATCTTCTGTTTTGAAACCAGTTTGGACTGCTCTCTTGGCTTTGGGCTTGGTTGCGAGTATTTCTGGTTGCGCACAGGTTTCTAGTGCCAAGCCAGGTACACCGATTGCCGATGTGTTGAAACAGTACGGTAAGCCAGTTGTGACTTGTCCAACCAAAGACGGTGGACAGAGGATGGTTTGGACACAGCAGCCAGAGGGAGATACAGCTTACGCCGTGCAAGTACCCAAGAGCGGTTTAATCGAAGCACCCCAGCAAGTACTCAGCACGGAAAGCTTTAAGGTGATGAGTAACGGTGAGGTTTGGACCAGAGAGATGGTGCATTGCCAATTTGGGCCGCCGGCAAACATCTCGCGTGATGGCATTGGAAACGAAGAATGGATCTGGGGTTATCGCTACCTACGTGCGGGTGACGACGCACAGATGATGTATGTCTATCTTGGTGCGACCGGCGCCAGTGTGACGCACTATGTGTCGCAACCAGACCCTGAGCGCAACCCCGAGGTCATGGGGCGTCGTTAAACCACTCCAGGAGGCGCTCCTGTCTTGCTGGGTGGTGCGTCGTAAATGGGTGGGTGGGTCACAATAGCTTTCAATTCTGGACGTGCCGTAGTGAGCGCGCTCAGATCAGGTTTTGCACGGCAAAGCTGCGGATCCGCAGAGAACGCTTGCTCAAGAGCATGTGCAGCTGCCATTAATTTGCCGTCTTCATACAGACGTCCTGACACTTGTAGCCCGAAAGGCATGCCGTGTTCGTCTTTTCCGCATGGCAAAGCGATTGTTGGATTCGTTGCTAGCGTCACGACGTAGGTCAGACCAAGCCAGTGGTAGTAATTTTTCATCTCGTGCTTGTCTACTTTTGCGGCATAGAGCTCGGTCCACGGGAACGGTGTAAGCGGGACGACCGGCGATAAAATCAAATCATATTTTTCTGTCGCAGCTGCGAAAGCGCGCATGATGCGCGATTGCTCTAGATGCGCCCAGGCGCGATCTGCCAGCGTGATAGCTGCGGCAATATCCATATTGGCTCGAATGTTTGGCCCCAGCATTTCGGGATTTTTACGCCACGTCTCAGCAAAGGCAGCCACGAAGTTTTCAGCGCGCAAGATGTCAAAGGCGCGATCTGCCTCTGCAAAATTCAAGTCAACCGGTTCGCAACAATCGACCATTGGAGCGATTGCTTGCATGCGTTGACGGAACACGCGACGGTACTCATCACCCACGATACAAACGCCGAAGTCTTCTGTATAGCCGATCCGCAAATTGGACAAATCAACGTGACGCATTGGCCAGATAGTGGAGCCATCCACGGGGTAGGCTAGGGGATCCATTGGGTCACGACCGATACTGCCGCCCATTAGGAAAGCTGTATCAGCAACCGTACGTCCCATTGGCCCCAGCACGGAAATCACAGACCAACCGAGTGCGCGGCCGTCATTCGGGACCGTCCCTGGCGATGGGCGCATACCCACGACACCACACATAGCTGCAGGGATGCGTAGCGAGCCACCGGTATCAGAGCCGGTGCAGATCGGCAAGAGGTCGGTGGCAAGCGCGGCAGCCGAGCCACCCGAAGAGCCGCCTGCATTGAGGCTCGGATTAAACGGGTTTCCCGTTGCGCCCCATACAGCGTTACGGGAGTTAGCCCCGGCACCCATGTCAGGCACATTGGTTTTGGCCGTGACGATTGCACCGGCCGCACGCAGCCTTGCGACAAGGCTGTTGTCTTGCGCGGGGATATTGCCGCGCAGACCAATATTGCCGTAGGTGGTGAGCAAGTCTTTCGTGTCTTGCAGATCTTTCACGCCTAGCGGCAGCCCGTGTAACAGTCCAAGCTTATCTCCGCGCATCACAGCAGCCTCAGCCTGTTTGGCAGTCACGCGCGCACGCTCAAAGTCGGTGGCGGTAATTGCGTTGATTGCTGGGTTGTATTTCTCAATACGTGCGATACAGGCGTCCATGAGTTCGACAGGCGAGATCTTCTTGGAGCCAATCAGGCGACGCAGTTCAAGGGCGGAGAGTTCAGGTAGGTTCATGATCTGTAAAGGATAAAAACGACTGGTGATCGGAGCACTTTGAGTATAGTCTGAGGAATCTGCTGTGGAGCATTTTGCCCCGTCATTACACTGTGATGCTCATGAATCAACCTCCCACCCCGCCGATGCGTCCGCCATCAGACGTTGCGCTGCCAGTGCCGCATAAGCCAGTGCCCAACATTCGCAGTATTTTTTTAGAGTTTCTGTTGATTGGCTTAGTTAGTTTTGGTGGTGGCATCATGGCGTATGAACGCCGGTTGCTGCTTGAGAAGCGTAAGTGGCTCAGCAATGATGAGTTCATGGCAATTCTCGCGATGGGGCAGACGATGCCCGGCTTGAACTCCGTTAATTTAGCGATGTTATCGGGTGATCGGATACGTGGCTTGGCAGGTGCTGTTGCCGCTGTCATTGGATTGATTTCACCAGGTGTTTGCTTCGTTCTTGCTGCAGCTGTTGCCTACAGTCAAGGGGCTGACTATCCCCTAGCAAACGTACTCTTGGCCGGTGTGTCGGCGGGTGCAACGGGCTTGATTGCGTCGGTCACCTTACGTATTGGTCTGCCGCACTTTAAACGCGTGAAATCTGTTCCCGTCATTCTTGCGACGTTTGTCTGTATGAGCTTTTTTAAGCTCTCTCTTGTGACGGTATTGCTCATCATGGTGCCGATCGGTTTGTGGTTGCATCGTCCGATCCCAAGAGAGTCAGAGATGGGGTTGGAGAAAAAGGAATGAGTGTCTTACTTCAGCTCGCTCTGACCTTTGGCATGCTGTCGGTGCTTGCTGTGGGCGGTGGCACGGCAGTGCTACCAGAGATGCAAAACGTTTTAGCGTTGCGGTTTGGGCTCGATCGTCTTGAGTTTGTACACATCTACAGTATGGGCCAACTATCGCCCGGCCCCAATATGTTGATGGTCGTGATCTTTGGCTACAAGATTGAGGGGTTCTTGGGAGCCGCAGTGGTGTTGTTGTCGTTCTTATTGCCTTCGAGTGTTTTGTGTTTATCCGTTGGACGGCTATGGCATCGAATCGGTGAGCGTCCGTGGAGACGTGCGGTACAAAACGCGTTGGAGCCGATTGCGATTGGCTTAATGTGCTCGGGTGTGTATGCGGTAGCGCAGGGAGCAGTCAATGGATTCTTGTCTGCAGCACTGGCATTGACCACTTTGGCGATAATCATGCTCACGCGCATCAATACGATGCTTTTAATTTTGGGCGCAGGTATCGTTGGTGGTGGGTTGATGTATGTCTTTGGCTGGCGCTAAACCTACGCTTACCGCTTGACTTTACATACAGCTTGCAGTGCTCGCCGAATGAGCCGTCGTTGAGGCCCTATTCGTTTAAGCCCGCAACAATATTTGAAAACCCGGAGTCGACGTGCAGGATTTCACCAGTTACGCCAGCCGCCAGATCCGACAATAAGAACGCTGCGACATTTCCGACTTGTTCGATTGTGACGTTACGGCGCAAGGGTGCGTTGGCTTCTACGAACTTAAGAATACTAGAGAAGTCTTTAATTCCACTGGCAGCTAAGGTCTTGATGGGACCCGCTGAAATCCCGTTTGAGCGAATGCCTTCAGGACCAAGGTTTGCCGCGAGGTAGCGCACCGAGGCTTCGAGCGATGCTTTGGCCAGACCCATGGTGTTGTAATTCGTCATGGCTTTTTCTGCGCCAAGATAGGTCAGTGTAAGTAGTGCGCCGTTACGGCCTTGCATCATTGGACGTGCAGCCTTTGCGAGTGCAGGAAAGCTGTAAGAAGAAATGTCGTGCGCAATACGGAAGGCTTCGCGTGAAAGGCCGTCAAGAAACTGACCGGCAATCGCCTCGCGTGGCGCAAAACCAATGGAGTGAACTAAACCATCGAGTCCATCCCAGTGCTTGCCCAGATCGGTGAAGGTTGCTTCGATTTGGCTGTCCTCTGCTACATCGCAGGGCAAGACGATCTTGCTTGCGAACTCTGCGGCAAATTCTTTCACACGCTCTTCAAACCGCTCG
>JBILJY010000015.1:0-22479 GCA_044376975.1 Burkholderiaceae bacterium
CGCTATTGGTTTGTATGGCGCCTCGAAGGTCCACAACGCAAAAGACTATGTCACTGCTGGGCGTAACTTGCCATTTGTGATCGTGCTCGCGATGGTGTTTGCGACATGGTTTGGTGCCGAAACAGTGCTGGGTATTTCTGCGACCTTTCTAAAGGAAGGATTTAGTGGACTCATCTCTGACCCGCTTGGCGCTTCTATTTGCCTCGTGTTGTTTGGGTTGATTTTTGCGCGCCCCCTCTACCGCATGAATCTTCTGACTTTGGGTGACTTCTTTCGTATCCGGTACAACCGTCAGACAGAGCTGCTCCTGTCAATCTGTATCGTGGTGTCCTACCTTGGATGGGTATCCGCACAAATCACCGCGCTTGGGCTTGTATTCAATGTGCTTTCGGGTGATGCGATTACGATGACGCAGGGTATGTTGATCGGAGCGGGTGTCGTTGTGTTGTATACGATCTTTGGTGGCTTGTGGTCGGTCGCGTTGACCACCTTTGTGCAAATGATCGTGATCATCATTGGTTTACTGCTGGTGACCAATTACGCAGCGGATCAGGCGGGTGGTGTCTCGAATGTGATCGCTAAGGCGGCGGCTGAGGGTAAGTTTGAGTTTTTACCTAAGCTACAGTGGCTAGACATGATCGCTTGGATTGCGACGCTCTGTACGATGGCGCTCGGTTCGATTCCTCAGCAAGATGTCTTTCAGCGCGTCAACTCTGCAAAAACTGAGGCGATCGCGATTTGGGCGACCACCATAGGCGGCATAACCTATTTCTTTTTTGCAGCCGTCCCCTTGTTTTTGGCGTACACAGCAAACATCATCGACCCGGAGATGGTAGCTAACTTGTTACACACAGATGCGCAGCTCATCTTACCTACGCTCATCATGGAACATATGCCGTTCTATATGCAGGTAATATTTTTTGGTGCATTAATCTCTGTGATTATGAGCACAGCGTCAGGGACGTTGCTCGCACCATCTATTACCTTCACAGAAAATATTCTGAAAGGATTTGTGCCGCATATGTCCGATCGCACCTTGCTGTTAGCGACCCGCGTTACTGTCTTGGTATTTAGTGCCTTGGTCACTTTGTATGCGATTGCAACTGAGGCATCGATTCATACCATGGTTGAAAATGCATACCGAATCACGTTGGCTGGCGCGTTTGTGCCGTTGACGGCGGGACTATTCTGGAAGCGAGCCAGTAACTTGGGCGCAGCCTTGGCTATTTTGTTCGGACTCTCCACGTGGATTATTCTCGAAGTGACCGGTATCGATGAGCCCGTACAGCCGCAAGTTGTTGGCGCAGTCGCAAGTCTCTGTGGAATGCTGCTCGGGTCTTATTTGTCACCTAATCGACATCGACCGAGCGACTCGCACTAGTTGTTAGAGTGGGGTATCGTGGAGGCTCCTAAATTGAGCCTACGACCATGACAGCCCCTAGCCTCACCCCTATTGTTCAATTCGACGCCTTGAGAGCGTTTATTAGTCGCGCTTTAGTCCGCGTCGACTTACCCCCGTCTGATGCGGAGGTTGTCGCACAGTTAATGGCGCAAGCCGACTTGCAAGGTTCGGATGGCCATGGCGTTATTCGATTGCCCCAGTACGTTAAGCGGATCCGCGCTGGTGGGATCAATACACGTCCGAATATTCGAGTTGTCCAAGAGCGCGCAGCAATGGCGACTGTGGATGGAGATAACGCGATGGGACACCTAGTGGTGTCACGGGCGGTTGATTTGGCAATTGAAAAAGCCCGCGTGGCGGGCGTAGCCTGGGTCGGCACGCGTCATAGTAATCACGCTGGCCCTGCATCGCTATACGCCCGTATGCCTGTAGCACACAATATGATCGGCCTGTATTTTGCGGTGGGTAATGCGAACCATTTGCCGGCCTGGGGTGGTATGGACATGCTGCTATCCACCAATCCCATTGCTGCTGCCATCCCCGCAGGTGTCGAGCCAGAGATTGTGTTGGACATGGCGACAACGGTTGCTGCCTACGGAAAGGTCAAAGCAAAAGCAAAGCGTGGTGAGATGATGCCTGAGGGCTGGATGATTGATCGGCAAGGCAAGCCCCTGCTCGATCCGAAGCGTTCAGAAGAAGGATTCTTGTTACCGATCGGCGGTTACAAAGGCTACGGCTTAGCCTTGATTGTGGGACTATTAGCCGGAACCCTACAAGGTGCGGCGATGGGTAAAGATGTGGTCGACTTTAATAAAGATAGCGTGACGCCCACGAATACTGGCCAGGCGATACTGGTGATCAATCTAGAGGCCTTTGGCGAAGTCAGTGTATTCAAGTCTGCAGTAGATACTCTCGTGCAAGATATCAGGGCAAGTGAGCGTCTACCTGGTGTCGATCGAGTTTGGTTGCCGGGAGAGCAGAGCCACGCGCGTCGTCAAGCGTATGGCGAGCACGGGATTCCTGTCGCAAATGCACTCGTTACAGAGCTTGAAGCACTTGCGAAAGACCTTGGTATCGAGCCGATGAAGGTAGCATAAAGAATTTCCTAGTTGTATCGTTAACGCATTACTTGAGGAAGACAATATGAAAAAAATGTTTAAGACGCTATTGATTGCATCAGCACTCTCTGCTGCGTCCGCCGTAACTTACGCGCAAGACTATCCAAACAAAGCGATCCGTATGATCGTTCCGTTAGCGGCAGGAAGTGCAGTCGATAATGCTGCGCGAATCCTGACCGCGAAGATGGGACAGAATATGGGACAAGCGATCGTGATCGAAAATATTACGGGATCATCCGGCTTGATCGGCGCTGATCGACTCGCTAAGTCGGCACCAGATGGCTATACCCTCGGTGGAGTCAATGACAGTGTATTGACGATGATCCCGCACATTTATCCCAACATGCCGTGGAATGCATTAAAAGATTTTGATCCGGTTTCGCTTGTCGGAACAATCGAATGGGGAATTGTTGTTCCTCCGAATTCGCCCTATAAAACACTTGCTGAATTGCTTGCTGCTGCCAAGGCGAACCCCGGGAAAATGAACTATGGCTCTGGAGGCAATGGTAGTCCACAGCATATTGCGATGGCCTTGCTGACGCAACGCGCCGGCGTCACGATGACGCACGTCCCTTATAAAGGAGCAACCCCGGCGGCAGTGGCTGCGGCGGCTGGCCAAGTAGATGTCTCTTATCAAGGTTTAGGTACGGTCACCGGTCTGATCGCTGGAGGTAAGTTAAAGCTGCTTGCTGTCTCGACGCCTGAGCGCTTGCCTCAATACCCGGATACCCCGACGGTGTCCCAGGCAGGTACAAAAGACTTTCTGTTTAATTCTTGGTTTGCAATCGTCGCACCGGCCGGTACGCCAAAAGACATTGTTGCAAAACTAAATGCTGAAATACAAAAGGCTTTGTCTGATCCCGAGACGCGCAAAAAGATTGTCGATTTAGGTGTCACGATACGCGGGACTGGTGCGCAAGAGTTTGGGGAAGCGACCAAAAAGCAGTACGAACTCTACGGCAAACTTATCCGCGATAACGGTATCAAACCGGACTAGTCATTCGTCATCGACCATTAGTTGCAACGCGAGAAACTGTTGGACCATAACATCACTGTCATCACAACCATCGCTGCTGCGTTTATCGCAGCCTTGTGCCTTGGGTTCATCGCAGAGAAAATTAAAGTTCCTGCGCTGGTTGGGTATTTGGTGGCGGGCATTGTGATCGGCCCAGCGACTCCTGGATTCAGCGCCGACACTGAAATCGCTGCGCAGTTGTCAGAGATTGGCATCATGCTGCTGATGTTTGGTGTTGGCTTACATTTCTCACCGAGTGAATTATTCTCGGTTAAGCGAGTCGCTGCCCCTGGTGCGTTGATACAAATGACGCTGACAACGTCGGTTGGTGCCGGAATCGCCTGGCTATGGGGGTGGGGGTTTGCTCCCGGCCTGATTTTTGGCCTTTGTTTGGCATGCGCCAGTACGGTGGTATTGCTGAAGTCGCTTGAAGTCCGTGGGGAGCTGGATACGATGGGTGGTCGTATTGCGGTTGGCTGGGTGGTTGTTCAGGATTTAGTCACCGTGTTGGCGCTGGTATTACTGCCTCCTTTCGCGGCGATCATCGGGAGCGCAAAAACGACCACTGATGCTGCAAACGTTGGCCATAGCTCCCTTTGGTTAACCGCCGGCAACACGCTACTGCTCGTGGGCGCGTTTGTCGCGCTGATGTTGATCGTGGGCAAGCGTGTTTTACCGTGGTTACTGTGGCAGGTTGCGAAAACAGGCTCTCGAGAATTGTTTACGCTAGCAGTTGTGACGACTGCAATTGGCATTGCTCTGGGAGCCGCTTCATTCTTTAATGTCTCGTTTGCCTTGGGCGCCTTCGTAGCGGGTATCGTTATGCGGGAGTCGGAGTTTAGTCATCGAGCGGCCGAGGAAACTCTGCCCTTACGCGACGCCTTTTCGGTCTTGTTTTTTGTATCGATTGGCATGATGGTTGATCCGGTGGTATTTCTGAGCCAGCCAGGGCGGATACTCGTCGTTGTGATGGTGGTCATGTTTGTTAACTTCGCGAGTGCGGCCGCGATTGTCATTGCGAATCGATACCCCCTAAGCACGGCATTATCGATTGGAGCGAGCTTGGGGCAAATTGGTGAGTTCTCAATCATTCTTGCAGGTCTTGCTTTAAGTTTGGGTGTGATTGACTCAGAGGTGATGAATCTCGTGCTCGCGGGGGTGTTGTTATCGATCACGCTCAACACGCTATTGTTTAAAGCGGTCGAACCACTGCGTCGCTGGGTGCTTAGTCGGTCAGCCTTGGCTAGAAGGTTGGATCAAAGACAGGATCCTACTGCGGCGCTACCCATGAGCACGGATCGCAGATATTTAGAAGGGCAACTGGTACTTGTAGGGTATGGACGAGTAGGCAAGAGGATAGGCCAGGCGCTCACTGAGCGTGGTATTCCCTACGTAATTATTGAGCAAAGTCGAGAGCGGGTTGAAGCCTTACGTGAGGAGGGCTTTGCTGCTGTATCGGGAAATCTGGGCGATCCTGCGGTGTTGATTCAAGCGCATATTGCGAAGGCTGCCATGCTTGTTATCGCAACCCCAGATACCGTCCATGTAAGACAAATGGTTGAGACCGCCAGGCTATTGAATCCGGAAATTGAAATCATCGTGCGCACGCATAGTGAAGATGAGTCCGAGTTGTTGGCAGCAGACGGTTTCGGGAAGATATTTTTTGGGGAAGAGGAATTGGCGAAAGGGATGGTGCGCCATATATTTGATCGATTCGCCCCAAAAGCTTGATGCCCCTATCCATCAAGAACTGGCGCACTGGGCACCGGTAATGAAGGATCTGGGCATCAGGGACTAAGCAGCTGGATTAATTCAGCTTAATGCCGGACTCCTTGATAATGCGGCCCCAGTTGGCATAGTCTTTTTTGACGAAGGCGTCGAAGTTTTGCACTGTTCCACCAGCAGGAGCTACACCCGCAGATTTGAAGCGCGCGATGACATCTGGGTCGGCTACTACGCGATTAAGTGCTTTATTGAGGGTCGCGACGACTGCAGGTGGTGTGCCTGCAGGGGCAAACAAACCAGTCCAAATATTAAAGTCCATACCCTTTGCCACGGTTTCATTCAAGGTTGGGACGTCTGGGAATTCCGGTGACCTCTCACCACTGGTGACTGCGACGGCGAGAAGCTTGCCGCTCTTAGCATGCGGAGCCAAGGAAGCTAGAGTGCCGATGTAAACATCGACTTGGCCACCCATGACGTCTGTGATGGCTGGACCAGCTCCCTTATAGGGCACCTGTAGCAGATTGATATTCGCACGTTTCTTGAAATCTTCGCCAACGACGTGACCAAGCGTGCCTAGGCCAGCAGTGCCCCAGCGTAAACCTTCAGCAGACTTCCCTTTTTTGACGAGATCTTGGGGTGTCTTGAGGTCTGACTTTGGAGAGGTACCAATGCCCGCAGGCGTCACTGAGACTTGCATGACTGGTGAAAAACTCTTGACGCTATCGTAGGTAAGGTTGTTATACAACCATGGACCAAGCATCATGTTGTCTGTCTGACCCATTACAAGTGTGTATCCGTCAGCGGGTGCCTTTGATGCAAATTCGATCGCAAGGTTGCCGCCAGCACCCGGCTTGTTTTCCACAATAACTTGCCAGCCCGTTAGCTCTGCGAGCTTTGCGCCAACAATCCTTGAGACGAAATCTGTGCCACCCCCAGGAGGAAAGGGACAAAGAATTTTGATGGGTTTGTCAGGGAAACTTTGAGCCGTTGCAGTCAGCGGCACAACCGTCAAGGCCATGGCGACTACAAGCGCCGACTTAACTAAGCGATTTAAGACTTTCATTACTCTCTCCGATTTGTTTTTGTAATTGCGTGGCAAACGCCGCTAAACAAGCGTTTCATACGGTAGGTGACCACCACAAATCTGTCAAGCTAGTGAAACCCTACCTACCCGTGACGCCCCGGCAGAAGGCGCTCTGGTCACCGCTGCCAATGAAACCACACTGAGAGGACGCATTACCTGCGATGGCTCGGCACATTGCGGCTTTGTCATTGTCATTGATGAAGCCACACTGGCTTGGTTGGCGCCCCGCGATGCCACGACACATTGCCTGAAGATCATTGTTATTGATGAAACCGCACTGGCTTGGTTCTGAGCCAGCAATGGCACGGCAAAGAGCCTGTTGATCGCCATTGTTAATAAACCCACATTGGCTCGCCCCGCCGCCTGCTACCGCTCGGCACATCGCAGCTTGGTCGCTGTTGTTGATGAAGCCGCACTGGCTTGTGCTGCGTTGAGCAATGGCCCGGCACATGGCGGCTTGATCACTATCATTGATGAAGCCGCATTGACTACTATTTTGAGCAAGTACGCTGTTGCTCATTAGGAGTAACAGGACGAGCAGAAGTTTTTTCACTTTGGCGTGTGCTTGCGAAGAAAGGTGCGAGCATGTTCAACGGCAATTGGCACACGATCTTTTGGCTCCTTCCAAGGGTAGATGCTGACCTCTGAATTAGGGGCCAAGTTCGCAACTTCCATCGCGACTGAATAGGGATGAGGATCTGAGTCGTCTGGCATCACGAGTGTTGGAGTTTTGCAATTCTTAACAAAATCTCGCGACACAGTAAAAACAAAATCTGGATTCGCGCGATACATCTTTGTTAAAAACGCGTCAACCATTTCCATGTTGAGCTCAGGACGTCCCGCAACAAGCTTGGGACCCCAATTCGCCATGTTATTGCTGTGAAACCAGTCAGGAATTGACGCACGGAATCCACTGGGCTGCGCGTGCACCGCAGCGACGATACGATTTGGTGCTCGCTTGAGCATATTCCAGATAAAAGGCGCGCCAATACAAAAACCCATCACTAAAAATTTATCAATTCCGAGGTGGTCCATTAGACCTAAGTGATCGTCGGTGTAAGCGTCCCAGGGCCGGTCAATTTCTAGTGGGCCCGTGGACTGTCCTGTGTTGGCGTTACGGCAGTCCAACGTAATACAGCGATACTCGTTTTTAAACACTTCCATGGCATCGAAAGGCGAGGTCGTTGTGAAGAATTTGATGGTTGAATTTAATCCGCCGCCGGGGAGAATCAGAAGGGGAAATCCTGAGCCGCGCTCTTCATAGTGAATACGGACGTTACCTTCGGTGTAGAACGGCATGATAAGTTGACTCCGGTGACGGCGAATATTTCTTGTGTAGTGCGATGTCGTGTTGCGCTATTTTATCGAGGCGCCTGATATGCGAATGATTTCAGACCATCTTGTCGATTCGGCCGCAATGAAAGTCTGAAACTCTTTTGGGCTATTCGAGACCGGCACTAAGCCCAGTCCACTAAAACGCGCTTGCACTTCATCTGAGCGTAGGGCTTTGATCAGTGCGGCATTTAATTTATTGACAATGGCGTCGGGCGTGCCAGCGGCGACCACCACGCCATACCAGTTGTTGATGTCATAATTTTTGACACCAGCCTCGCTGATGGTTGGCACATTGGGAAAGAGCGGGTAGCGCTGCTTAGCCAAGATCGCCAGAGGTCGAATGCGACCGGACTGTATATGCCCAATGCTTGCTGGAATCGTCATGAATTGCAGTTGTGTACGCCCAGCCACCAAATCCGCTAACGCTGGAGCTCCGCCCTTGTAAGGAACGTGGGTGAGTTGCGCGCCTGTGCGCATTTTAAAAAGTTCTCCCGCAAGATGGTCTGCTCCACCATTCCCCGAGGAACCAAAAAATAGGGCTGTTGGATTGGCCTTTGCGTAGGCCACTAGCTCATCGACGGTCGTGACGGGTATGGAAGGGTGTACGCCTAAGATTTGAGGAGCTTGTGCAAGTAAGGTGACTGGTGCGAAATCTTGTTGTGGCTTAAAGGGAAGGGAGTCGTACAGCGATGGATTAATAGCCATAGGGCCGGTGTACGCCAGCAGCATCGTATAGCCATCCGGTGTGGACTTCGCAACATAGTCTGTTCCGATATTGCCGCCTGCGCCGGCTTTGTTCTCAACAATCACTGGTTGACCCAGGATTGCAGTCAGCTCTTTAGAGACAAGTCGTGCAGTTGTGTCTGTGGCGCCACCAGCGGCGTAGGGCACAATGAACTTAATTGGTTTATTAGGAAAGGTATCGGAGGCGTGCGCAAAACTAAATGAGGTGATGACTGCCGTGACGACTCCTGTCGCAAACGTCGTCAGTAAGTGATTAGAAAATGGCTTCATGGTTGTCCTCTTCTTTGATGTTTAGTTTTTCTTTTCGGCAATCAGCTGAATTTCAATCAGAAAGCCGTAGTGTAATTCTGGCACAGGAACAACCGCACGCGCGGGCTTATGATGCCCCATGATTTCTGCATAGATCGCGTTGAACTCTGGCCAGCGCTCTACACCCACTAAATAGGCGGTGCACTGAACCACATCACTCAAACTACACCCAGCTGCATCCAGAATATTGGTGCACTGCGCAAAGCTTGCGCGGACTTGCCTATCAAAGGAGTCTGTCTCGCCTTCAGGAGGTTTGCCCGGTAGGACACCTGAAACGAATACGAGTCCGGCGGCCTCTACTGCCTGGCTGTAGTGACCCGCAGGGGCCGGGACTTTCGGGGATTGAATGAATTTCATAGAGGGCGGTTGTTCCGTGTGAGATTTATCGCATAATCTGAATCCATAGCATGGCTCACTTGTAGCAGAGTTTTTTGTCCAAACCAAGAGCTTGATAGGAAACGGAATGACTATTTCCAACGGCCGTATGTTTCGCAGTTTGTTTTGTATGCCTACCTTTGCGCTTGGAGCTGACACGGCAAGCGGCCAGCCGTATCCAGAGCAAAAGCAGGGTGTATGGATCGCCAAGAATTTTCAGTTTCACACGGGTGAAGTATTCCCGGAACTCAAACTCGGCTACACCACGCTTGGCAGACCAACAGGCATACCCGTGCTGGTGCTGCATGGTACCGCAGGCACTGGCACTGGCATGATCACGAATAAGGATTTTTCTGGTGAATTGTTTGGTCCCGGACAGCCGCTAGATGCAAACAAGTACTTCATCATTCTGCCTGATGCGATTGGCATGGGAAGGTCGAGCAAGCCTTCAGACGGGTTGCGCGCCGAATTTCCTAAATACAACTATGACGACATGGTGTCTGCGCAGTATCGACTAGTTACGGAGGGACTTGGCGTAAAGCATTTACATCTGCTCATCGGAAATTCCATGGGCGGTATGCACGCCTGGCTTTGGGGGGTCAAGTATCCAGATTTTATGGATACGTTAGTGCCTATGGCAGCAACACCGTCCGCAATGTCTGGTCGTAACTGGATGATGCGTAGATTCATTATCGACATGATCCGTCGTGATCCGGAATGGATGGATGGCAACTACACCGTACAACCTAAGAGCCTGCAGTTCGCCACGGTATTCTTTAATGTGGGCACGAGCGGTGGTGACCAAGGTCTATATCGTTTGGCCCCCACTCGTGAACAAGCCGATGAAGTACTAGAGAAGCGGCTAACTGCTGACTTCAAAGCAGATGCAAACGACAACCTGTATCAGTGGGAATCGTCTCGCGATTATGATCCAGCACCGCATGTCGAGAAAATTAAGGCGCGCGTACTAGCGATTAACTCGGAAGATGATGAACGTAACCCGCCATCGCTCGGGCTCATGGAAAAAATCCTGGTCCGTATTCCGGATGCGAAGCTTTATCTCATCCCAGCAAGCCCTCAAACCTCGGGGCATGCGACAACCGCTCAGGCAAAATGGTGGAAAGATCAGATCGCCAAACTTCTTAAGGACGTTGAAAGTGCGTAGATTTGTACAGTGTGATGTGTTTAGTCCTGTTCCTACCCAAGGAAATGGTCTCGCGGTCGTTGTTGACGCTGATGGGCTGAGCGATCAGCAGATGCAAAAGTTTGCAGCCTGGACCAATCTTGCAGAGACCACATTTTTACTGCCTCCTTTAGATCCGACGGCAGATTATCGTGTCAGAATTTTTACGCCTGCGCGTGAGATGTTATTTGCAGGCCACCCAACACTTGGTAGTTGTGCAACATGGTTGCACAGTGGCGGCGTGCCGAAGACAGCAGGTCTTGTGCGCCAAGAGTGTGGCGTGGGGATTGTCGATGTTGACGTCTCGCAACCGGGCATCCTTGCGTTTGCTGCACCACCCACAACGATTAAAGAAATGGCAGCAGACAAGCGAAAGGCCGTTATGTCAGCCTTAGCAATTCCCTCGTCTTCGGTTCGACACACAGCAGAGCTCTGCAACGGTCCAATCTGGCAGTTCTTTGAGCTTACGACAGCTGAGCAAGTGCTCGCACTTGATGCATCAAAAGTGAGATGGCCGGAATTTTTGGGGATAGGGTTCATTGCACCGCATCCACCAGGCAGTGACTGTGATTACGAGGTCCGTATGTTGGCGCCTTCTAGTGGGATGAGTGAGGATCCCATCACAGGTTCACTCAACGCGGCGATCGCAAAGTGGATGCAAACTCAGGGCCGGCTATCTGCCCCCTACCTTGCAGCACAAGGTACTTCAATTGGCCGCGTGGGTCGTGTAAGCGTGCGCTCAGATGTGAACGGTACTGCTTGGATTGGTGGGCAAGTTCATATCCTGATTGATGGCAAGCTTACGCTTTAGTGGTGTTTGAAATGAGTATCTGTCATATCGATCACGCACAAAAAAAACCGGCCCCGAAACTTGCGTTTTAGGGCCGGTGACACACGGTGATTAGTGCAGTAATTGCACCAATTTAAATCTTAATATTGTTCTTTTTGATTACCTCAGTAAACTGAGTGCGGATAGACGCTAAGTATTTAATCGTCTCAGCTTGTGAGCGGAAGTCGATGTCTACCGAAATACGGCTAAATACTTCAACCATATTTGGATCTTGCATCACCTGTCGCACCGCTTTGCTTAATGTTTCAACAAGCTCGGGTGGCAATTTACCGGGGGCGACTAAGCCAATCCATGCGCCTAAGTTGAAGCCCGGAATATTAGCGACTGTCGCAAGTGGTGGAATGCCAGGTGCAGACGGAGCTCCTTTTTCGATAGACACACCGAGCGCCTTCAGACGGCCGTTGCGGATAAATGGCATCGTCGCAGCAGCAGTCTCAATGCAGTATGAGACGCGGCCAGCGATGACATCCGTCAGCGCAGGCGACGAGCCCTTGTAAGGAACATGAATCGCTTTAATGCCAACAGCGGCATTGAACGCCTCCGCAACTAAGTGAGCAGTCGCGCCTGTACCCGATGACGAAAATGAGTACTTGTCTGGATTTGCTTTGAGCAACTTAATGAATTCACCTGCTGTATTTGCGGGGAAGTTCGGCTCTGTCACTAGGATGTAGGACGAAAGACCACACATACCAATAGGCGTTAAGTCTTTGACTGGGTCGTAGGGTACTTGCTGAAGCAGTGGGCTAATTGAAATCGGACCTGCCGAACCAGCCAAGAGTGTGTAGCCATCCGGAGCGGCTTTCGCAACGTAGTCCGTACCAATCACGCCGCCTGCGCCGGCTTTGTTATCCGGCACGACGTTTTGACCGAGCACTTGGGATAGGCCTTGGGCCAGTGCACGACCTACGAGGTCAGTTGCTTGTCCTGGAGGCCATGGAATCACAAGCTTGATTGGCTTGTTCGGGTATTTGGCTTGCGCCAAGCCCACTGAAGGTAATGACAGTCCACCAGCCAAGGCGAAACCAGTCGCACCTAAGATCGAGCGGCGGGTCGTGTTTGGCGAGGCATCTGTCGCGCTAGTTGAGTCGTTGGTCGGTAATTTTTTGTTAGTCATGGAGTCTCCGATTTTCTTTAGATACTGAAATTAATGATGCAACGCCGATCAAAATCAATTTGATTCGTCCAGAGATTTACTTACACTGGGTCGTAAGCGCCACAATCGATGCGCCATGATATTCGAGAACGCATACGAATCGGGAGACGCAATGAAATATTTTGCTCTCGCATTAGGGTTCACCCTAAAGGCGGTCTATTTATATAACCCTAGGGAAAGAGTCGACTGGCCTGAGTTAACGTGAGGTTGATGTGCTGTCGGATATTTGAGTAACGATGATTCCAGCAATCAACAGACCAATGCCGGCCAGTCGGGTGATACTCACTGGTCGCACCATAGCGCCAAGTAAACCAAAATGATCAATCACGACTGAAATGATAATCTGGGCTGATACAGCACACACTATAAAATTCGCCAGACCAATCCGCGGTGCGAGCAAGGTCGCGCTAATGACATAGAAACCAACAATGAACCCGCCGAGATACTCGATCGGCTTAGCATTAGCGAGGTCTGCAGCTTGCGGTAGAGATTTGGTTAGGACGAGCGCAACAGTCAAGCAGAATACAAAACCAACTCCAAACAGAATGACAGAGGCGTGTAGCGCCTCTCCCATTGACTTGCCGAGTCGTCCGTTCAGGATTGCCATCACAGGGATGAAGGCGCCAGCAAGTGCGGCCCAGATTAGCAAGCGTACTGGAGTCATAGCGGAAAGCCTTATGGTGCGTCTCGCCTAGCTCTTCAGTGTTAAGTGATGGCGAGCATTATTTTGGAACAGAAACTGTCGTCGCTTGGCCGATAAAACGGAACAGCGCCCACGTCGCGCATCACCCACCTTAGCGCCAAATCTCGCTGATTTCAATCAGGTTCTGGTCGGGGTCACGCACATAGATGGAGTTAATTTTCGAGGTTGCACCCGTGCGCATGCCAGGACCTTCGATAATTGGCCAGTTAACAGTCTTTAGATGCTCGATGACATCCTTGAGCGGGCGGTCTGCAATAAAGCAAAGATCGAGTGAGCCTGGTGTCGGCAGAGCTGCCTTTGGCTCGAACTCCTTGCCTTTGATATGCAGGTTAATTTTTTGATTGCCGAATTTGAAGGCCTTGCGCTCGACGGGTGGAGTCCCGCCAACAAATGATTCAAGCCGCATGCCGAGTACACGTGTATAGAAGTCTATGCAGGCCGACTCATGGGCTGTGGTTAAAACGAGATGGTCTAGATGATCAATCATGATGTCGAAAATTTTTTGCGCTCAAGCATTTTGACTAACGCATGTATCGCTTGATTCGCTGGGGTTGGAATATTGTGCTCGATTCCCTTATGGACAATCAGTCCGTTCAGATAATCAATTTCACTCTGTTTGCCACGCATTAAGTCCTGTGCGGTCGAGGATTTTTGACGCGGCATAGTCATAGGAATCTGTGCGTTAACCTTCATGGCTTCTTCAGCTGAAATATTGACGCCTTCCTTTTTAGCTATCAGCAAAAACTCCGCTGTTAAGGCATCGATCAGTTCTTTAACTTCTGCTGTCTCGACCATCTGTCCGTAGTCGATTGCACCGATGGCTGATATTCCGTTGTAGGCACAGTTCACTAGAAACTTGGCCCACAAAGCGCGTTTGACATCGGGTAAGACTGCGCAGGGAACGCTTGACGCACCAAACAGTGCTGCAATCGCGTTGAGGGTATCCGCCCAGTCACCTGGGGCCCCGGCCGCACCGATGGCTAGCTCTCCGCGACCGACGTGCTCGACATGACCATCACCCGCCATGCGCGTGGCGACATAGACGACAGAAGGAAAGGTCGGATTTGAAATGGTCGCCCGAATGCGTTCGTAGTTGTCGACCCCATTTTGCAGGCTCAGAATAACGGCATCTTTTTTAATGTGAGGCGCGATGAGTCTGATCGCATCTTCAGTATCGCTGGACTTCACGCAACATAAAATCAAGTCAGCATTGCTGATGTCTGCAACATCGGTTGTTGCATTCAATCGCACATGCTCTTTGAAGCTTAAGCAATCTAAGTACAGACCATTCATATTAATAGCCGCGACATGGTTTGCTCGCGCAATGAGTGTGACCGCCTTGCCGGCACGAGCGAGCATTCCCCCAAAATAGCAACCAACGGCGCCAGCGCCTAAAACAGCAATAGTTGGGTTGTCGCGAAGCATGTTAGCCATACCGTTAGATTTAAAGGGGTGCGAACCCAAGCGCTTCGCGGAATCGATTTTTGACATAAACACCATCGCGCGAGGGAAGGGCGCGCGGCAAGTCATCCGCTTTGATGAAAATCTGTGCGAAGTTGACGCCGTTGCGCTTGTGTACCCCATCCACAACTTTTGCGACCTCGGATGCATCATGCACTTCATACGCATTTTCGATGCCGCATGCACGCGCCACGGCGGCCAGGCTTGTGCCGTGGCTAGTGTGACTATATTGCATGCCTGTTTCGCCAAAATGACCATTGTCCAGTACGACGATCGTTAAGTTCTTTGGCTTTTGGGCATTAATGGTTGCGATCCCGCCAATTCCCATGAGCTGTTCGCCATCGCCCGTTACAACGACAACGGACTTATCGGGCTGTGCAAGTGCGAGCCCCAAACCGACGAGCGCGGCTCCACCCATAGCACCCCATAGATAAAAGTTTTTATCGCGATCACCTGCGGCGAACACGTCATAGGTCGGTGATCCAAGTCCCGTTACAACCAAGGCATCGGGACATTTTGTGAGCAGGTCCCTAACAAACGCACGTCGGTCGATTGTTGCTGCTGCTGTATTTCGTACAGTCATATTCATTCCTCAGTTGCGAATCCATTTTTTGCGGCCGATTAGGCTTTGCGATAGCAGCACAGCAACTTGTTCGCCGCCTTCAAAGGCTGCATCAAGTGCAGCGCTCACGATGTCTTCGACTTCGTCGGCGCGTTCTGCGCGTAAAACCGTGATACCCATAAGTTCCATCGAGCCCTGTGTCGCTTTGCTCATTGGGACTTGCCAGGGATTGAACTCTGCGTACTCACCTCGCATCGTGACCAAGCTCAAAAAGGGAAAGCGACAGCTTTGGAGGAGTGACATCATATTGATGCAGTTGCCTACGCCACTGCTCTGCATCAGCAAGGCGGCCCGTTCTCCTCCGAGCCAGGCGCCAGAGGCGACTGCTACGCCTTCCTCTTCCGTCGTGAGGACAATGCCACGCATGCTGGGCTCTGCGTGTACGCGACGAATCACGTGCGCGTGGCCCGCGTCCGGGACGTAGGCGACTTGGCGGATGTTGCCCTGTTTGAGTACGTTAAAAATATCTTCTTGCCAGGGTGAGTGCGGTTGTTCTTCGCTCATAGTTTCGTCATTAGTTAGAGTAAGGATTTTAATAATTAAGTGGATTTGCGCAACATCTGTTCGTAATTAAAACGTCGATCAACCTCAAGGATAGATTCCCCAGCACGAAGTGCATCGATCATGGCTAATTCTTTTGCCATGATCTCTTCTGCGGCAGTAATGACCTCAGCAAGGCGCTCAATCGGAATCACCACAACGCCATTTACATCGGCCACGATGACATCGCCCGGGCGAACAGGGGCATCACCTAAGCGCACAGGAATATTCCAAGCTTCTTGCACGATACGCCCACGTGCGGTGCTAGGCACAGTACCACGCGCATGCACAGGAAAATCGAATGTTTCACAGGCATCCACATCACGTACCGCACCGTCCACGACAACGCCTGATACACCTTTCTGTTTTGCGCCCATCGCTAGAATTTCACCCCAGCAATTGTGGTGTAAATCGCCTCGATTGTCGATGACGATGATATCGCCCGCTTCGCTGTTGAAGATGGCATCTACGCCTAAGTGTGCACCCGATGGGACTGCGCCAGCTGCAATTAAGCGAATGGTGACCGCGCGACCCACGATCTTCGTGCGACCCCATTGTGGAATGATGCCGTGTATGGCGCATCGTGGAATTCCAACCCGATCGAGTGCATCACTTAAATTCGATGTCGCGACGGCATCCAGCCTCGCACGGAACTGCGTATCAAAATCTTTAGCATTCATTACTGTATTTCCTGTTTGTGACGGCGTCGCACATTAGTCAACACGCGCGCCAGCCATCTTAATCAAATCACCCCATTTGACGATTTCTGCCTCGATTACTTTTTTGAAATCATCTGGGTTGCTCTTTAGGGGTGTCGAACCTTGCTCTGCAAGCTTTTTGAGAACAGCCGGGTCTTGTAAAACTGTTTGCACTGCATTACCCAGCTTTTGAACGATATCTTTGGGTGTTCCCGTGGGGACAAAAATTCCGTTCCACAGGACAATTTCAAAGCCCGGCAGTACCTCAGCGACGGCGGGCACATTTGGTAATTTTGCGATACGAGATTTCGTCGTTACAGCCAAGGGCCGAAGCTTTCCGCTGTCGACAAAGCCGAGCACCTCAACCAGAGGCGAGAAAACCGCTTGTATCTGACCCGCTAACAAATCGTTATTGGCCAGTGAGCCGCCTTTGTAAGGCACGTGAACCATATCACCCCCAACCATGTTGTTAAACAACACGCCCGCAAGGTGGTTTGAAGCCCCGCTGCCTGAAGAACCGTAGTTAATCGCCACTTTCTTTTGCTTCACGACGTCCACGAAGTCCTTCAGTGTTTTTGCCTGAAAGTCATTGTTCACCATTAGTACGTTTGGAATGAGTGCTACTTGCGAGACAGGGATCAGGTCTTTCTGGACATTCAAGCCCATATTTTTATACAGCGAAACGTTCGCTGTCAGGGTGCTGGTATGAAGCAGAATCGTATAGCCGTCAGGCGTAGAGCGTGCCACTGCAGCTGCTCCGATGTTGCCGCCCGCGCCAGTTTTATTCTCTACGACAACGTTCTGTCCCAAAATTCCGGCAAGTTTTTCTGCAAGCATGCGCGCCGTAATGTCTGTGCTGCCTCCTGCTGCAAAAGGAACCACCATCGTAATAGGGCGCGCTGGCCAGGTCTGTGCCTGAGCGATCCCGCACATTCCCAGCACCATGCCTGAGAGCGTAAGGACTGCTTTAATGATTTTTGAGTAAGTCATGTTTGTCTCCGGTATCTATATGTCGATGAGTAAATTTAATGCAACGACCAAGCAATCACTTTTTAGTGACTTCTACTTTTCCTGTATCTGCGTCTAGTTCAACAAAGTCGCCTGTCGCGATGACGGTTGTTGGATTTTCATTTAAACCAGCGACGACAGGTATGTTGCCGATGATGGCGCCAATAGTCGTAATGGGCTCTGGATTAACTTGAATAAAAGCGACGGGTGCTGTGCCTCGCGAGACCATATCGTAAATCTTGTAGGACCCGCCTGTAGAGCCTTTGCCAGTTAAAAATACGAGAACTTTCCCTGAGATATTGACACCTTCGAGCTCGTGCCCTGGCTCGGTGACAATGCCTGTCATGTTGTCTACGCCGCCGTTAAAGCTGATGGCCTCGCTTGTAACCACGGCTTCGCCGCTCGCTTTGCCTTTCACGATCTTGCGACCTTGGAGCACTAATTTAGGTGAGCGCATTGCAGTTATCTCCAGACGCCGTCGATCGCGGCCTGCATGACGCGCGATAGATTGCCGTAATGGGCGGGCAGACCGAACTGCCCTGGCGCATAAAAGGCCATTTTGGCTGAGTTTGTTGTTAAGGTTTTATAACCTTTATTCGGCGCAATCACACGGCTGCGCGCTAGGAAAGGACAGGTTTCCCGGACGACCACACCGCCCGCTTTCTTGATTGTATCCACGTACCCCATTTGGTCAGCCATCGCGTACATCGCGCCAGCGGTTGTGACCCAAAGCGATACATCTTTATGCACTTTTTTACCTTCTAACGCCTCTGCGACCTCCCGCATTTCTTGCACTGAGGCATTGGGGCATCCGACAAGAATCCAATCGACATGGTCCGACGGCTCCTTGTTGAGCGCATTTTCACATTGGGTTCGCTCTTCTACGCCATAAACAAGGGTCTTAGCTGGTGTGCGATCACCGAAGGCCGCTTCAACGGTTGGGGCTTCAGGTGTAACACCGACGGCGTGAAACATACTGACTGCGCCTGACGCGGCAAGAGCGGCGCTCAGTGCTTTGAGATCTTCAAGGGTTGGATTATTGGGCAGCCCAACAAAAACGGGTGTGTCTTGACCAGCAATTTTTCCAGCGAAATATCCCAGTGTGCCGTAGTCCGTCATATCCCGCATCGGTGTCTCGACCTTGATCAAGAAATTTCCATAGCGATTTTCCGTGAGATGGAATCCATACTCGGGGGTACGTCCTGTAAGCGCGGTGGCCAGTGCGCTCGGGCCGCCCTCCCGGTTAGTCCTGGCGCCACAGACTGAGTTAGCGAAGACGACTGCTGAGGACTCACCCCAAGCCATATGTTCACCAAAGCGAGGCATATTGCCCACAAGATAAGGAATGCAGGTGTTACAGGTGTTGGCCCCCATGCCAGCATAAGCACCCGTCAAGCGTACCTGCAACGCGGTGTCAGACTCAGGAATGCCGATTTCCTTCCATTGACTTGGATCGACGGCAGTCGGGTTGGTGGTGACCCGAGTCACAAACTTACCGCCTAGGTTGCGGATGTCCTCAACAAAGCGAGTGCCAGCCTCTTCAGCGACAAGCACAGACGACCCGGCCATATGCACATTATTGACAGGTACTAAGCGTTCTGCCCCGAAACTCTCACCCAGCGCTACAAGGATTTCCATTGCCTTTCGAACTGCCGGCCCATTATCGCCGTTCAGCATCTTTGTCTCTTCGTCGGTCAGTAGCACGCTTATCCCCATTTTTTTTAGTGACGATTTACCAGTACTTGTGTGGCTGGTTACCTAGCTACTGAATTTAACTGAAAAACCACGTTACCGACTAAGTATGAACAGCGAGCTAGGTTTCTCTTGCGGTTATCATTGGCTATGACTAACTGTTGAATACGTCCTCATGACAAGCACTGTTCGTAAAAAAGATAACGTCAGAAATCGATTGTCTAAAATTGTCTTTGAGTCAGACACTTTGGCCGGACGGCGGTTCGACAAGGTTTTGCTTGTTGCCATTGTTTTGTCGATCGCTGTTGTGGTTTTGGCGAGTGTCGACAGGTTTGCCGTGAAATATGCGGGCATATTGTCGGCGTTAGAGTGGCTCTTTACGATTGCGTTTACGTTGGAGTACCTGACTCGAATTTATTGTGCTCCAAACAGACGGAAGTACATACTGAGCTTTTTTGGACTTATCGACCTTCTTGCAATTATTCCGACTTACTTTGCGCTGATTTTCCCAGAGCTGCACTCATTGATTGATGTCAGAGTGTTGCGCCTGATCCGCATTTTTCGGGTGTTCAAGCTAACAGCCTACTCGTCTGAGTACGCACATTTATCACAAGCTTTTATTGCTAGTAAAAGAAAGATCCTTGTGTTTCTTTCTGTAGTTTTGATGGTTGTATTGGTCATGGGTACCTTGATGTACATCATTGAAGGTCCCGAACATGGTTACACCAGTATTCCGACTGGTATTTATTGGGCCATTACGACGATGACCACCGTTGGTTTCGGTGACATTGCGCCGAAGACCGATTTAGGAAGATTTCTGTCGTCTGTGATGATGCTGATTGGATGGGGAACGCTGGCCGTCCCAACCGGGATTGTTACTGCTGAAATGTCAGTGCGCGCCAAGAGAGCAAATGAAAGTAAGACGTGCCCACAGTGTTCGCGGACAAACCTAAAGTCCTATGACAGGTTTTGTGGGACGTGCGGCCACCAAGTGGAGGCCTCGCCTGCGACAAAATGAGTGCTATCTGATTGGGTGGAGTCCCCAAGCCAAGTGCTTATTTATTTAGTTGATTGTTCTCTTTCCGTTTTTGGCGGGCTGTGTGTACGATCTGCGTCATATTTAGCAAAACTGATATCGACCAGCCAAAGGTAATCATGCCACTCAGTGCGATTACAACCATGATGAGATCCCAGCTAGGAGGTAAAGGGTTCGTGCCAAAACCTACCGTCGTGTAAGCGCTGCCAGCGAACACCATTGCTTGGTGTTCATCTTTAATAAGACCAAAAATACTGAGAGCACTCCCCCAAATGTATATTTCAAGTAAGTGGGATAGCGCTAAGAAAAATGCCATCACATAAAAGACAGGCTGCATCCAAACGTAACGCTTAGACTCAATTAAAGCATCCGTAATCACCTCATACTGCCGCGTAACTAGAAACATGTATGTAGCATGCACAACAAGAATTAAAAAAAGCATGGCGCCCCCGTAAAGGAGGGCGTCAGCATTAAAGACCTCAGCGGAGGAGTTGGTAAGCATATGTTGTTTGCTGAAAGATTTGTCTACACAACTAATTTTGTAAGGGTGACTACTTTAAGAGTGGAATTATTCGCAGGCTCTTACTATTCATGTCTGCATCTGTGAATCCGATGCTCAATACGCCTGGGTTTTCAAACGAACGGATATTGTAGGTTTTGGTCTTTAGATTAGCGACAACAGTCCATTCGGTAAATTCATAGGAATTTACACCTCCACCATAGCCACTTGAGCTGTCTAGATGAATCGCGCCGTAAGGAATATCAAAGTTGTTCATGATGTGCCAAGCGCGACGCTCTTGCAGGTCTGTTACTGCTGCAGGGGTGTTCATGACGAAGGTGGATGCGCGCACAAATCGGTCTGGGCTTAAAAAGCTACCTGGAAGGCCATGTAGACCGTTGCCTGAGCTCGCCGCCAAAAACTTCTGCTTGTTGTACTCCATCGGCTTTTTGTCGGTGCCGCTTAAGTTCGCGTAATTGCCGATATTTTGTAGATGCCAGGCGAACGCTGGGTCGTTTGTCATTGTTCCGATGATGTTGTCAGTCATGACGAGTTTGCCGTCCAGATATTCAACGACCAAGCTGCCGCCCGAACTGTCGTGCAACGTCATGCGTGATTTCGCAACACCGCCCCATTCTTTTAGTGGCGAACTGTTCACAAACATTTTTGGAAGAGCAGCTTTAACTTCGGAAACATTCGCGAAATTCGTTAAGACATAGATCAGTAACTGCTGCGAAGCGATGCTGTTGGCCGACTCCGTTTGTGATGGCGTCTGATATTGCGCCGTATTGGGTGCATTGAGTAATCCACCGGCGAGTCCCGCTTCGTTCATGCCGTCAACGTATACCGGCAGACCTAATACATTGGCGCCGATAACCGCATACTTGGCTACCCAATTCTTGCCAGTGCCTGAAGCACCATCAATACCAACCCCCTGTAGTGCATAGCCTCGGGGAGTGATCATAATCGCCGACTTCAACGGGATGCCGAATTCCATCGTTCTGCCATACACACGGCCATTGTCTGTGCCGTTCAAGACGATAGACGTACAAGCTTGGGCCAGAGTGCTACCGAAGAACGTGAGTAGGACGAACCAGATTTTTAATCTCATGGACTGACTCCTGGGTATTAATGATTGGTAATGACAAAATGTACAATTACTTCTTACTGTACAACCGTTTGCCGTGTTTGATCGTGTGCAACACTTCAATATTTTTTAAGTCGTCTGGAATGGCCTTCAAGGGATTGCGATCCAAGATCACTAGATCCGCAAGCATGCCTTTGGCAAGAGCACCTTTTGCCGATTCTTCTTTGTACTGCTTTACTTGATCATCTCTCGCAAAGAATGAGTGTGAAATCACCGTTCTTCGGTTTTCGGTTGTGCCGGTCTCTTTTATGGCTTTAGTAATTGCCGATAAGGTCATGTCGATGCCTGCATCGGCAGTCGCTTCGTAGCTCTGGGCGGTTGTGAAACCATTAGAAAGAAAGATTTGCTCAGCTTTACGGAAAATGTCGAAGGTTACGGCCTGGGAATACTTGCCTGCAGATCGTGCCACTGCATCCATATATGGCGCACCAATCAACTCGCCCGTAAGTTCCCCCGTCTTCGGATCGACGGAGATAAAGCCCCCAACTGCTTTGGTATCTTTAGTGATGCCGAGTTTCTTCAGCCCCGCGGTGTTCAATTGCCCGGCAAGGGTCGAGATATTTTGTAGTAAGAGTGGTTGGTCTGGGAACGCTTTGTCCAAGTCTGCAAGTGAAAGTCCGCCATCTGACAGCATAGCGGCTGAGTAGCCTGAGCTGAGAATCCAGCCGTTTAATGGCTTGCCTTCTGTGCGCAGCTTATTGATCGCTTGAGTCTTTGTATTGGGCGGATTTTTTGAAAAATACCCTAGGTTCACACCGAGAGTGTTTTGTGCGACTAGCG
>JBILJY010000016.1:0-22235 GCA_044376975.1 Burkholderiaceae bacterium
CTTCGCGCGGCAGCGAATACCCGCTAAGTCTGTACCACAACCCGGCTCGCTATAGCCTTGGCAGAAAATAATGTCGCGCTTAATCGCACCAGGCACAAACTCTTGTTTTTGTGCGGCCGTGCCAAACGACAAGATCGCAGGCGCACCCGTTCCACCACCGAGCGTGATGCCCGTGTAGCGGTAGAACTCTTCTTCAATCACAAATTGTGCAGTCCGGTTTCCGCCGCCACCGCCAAATTCAGTCGGCCAACTCCAGGCAAACCAACGTTTCTCGTTGACCGTGTCGAAAAATTTGCGGACCAGAGGCCCCCAACCTTCGCCTCTTTTACCCGCCATATTTTCGGCGCGCACGTCTTCGGTGAAGTGCTCCAATAAAAATTCGCGAACTGTTGCGCGCAATTGCTCTTCTTCAGCGTTGAACAAGAAATTCATGGACGACCCTTTCGTAGACGAGAAAAACACAAACCGCACACCTTGGTAGGTAGCGGTGATTGAACAACCGATCGGAAAATTGAATCACAAAAATGACCTGTCCCGTATAAAAAACACGGGACAGGCCATAGCATTACCACCAGATGGAATTATTCCAGGGTTAGGTCGCCCAGAATCGTTGATCAGTTGTAACGAGATCTGACCCAGGGCCAGGTATCCTTCCCGTCAGCATGGGCGATGCGTCCCTGACGGACCATATGCATGAGCCGAGTCACGGGCGGCGTGATCAACGCTTAACTTTTGGCTCGTGCAACACAATTTTAGATTTAGATTTTTTTTGTATGGCTTTTGATCGCTCTGGGGTGGGATCAAGCCAGTTCTCAAGCAAGAGACCGGGAACTTTCGCGAACTCTTTAATGTTGTTTGAGACCAAAATCAATCCCGCGCTACGCGCTTGCGCCGCGATGTGTAAATCGTTAACGCCAATAGGTTGGCCGAGACGCTCCAATGCGCTTCGGATCGATCCGTAATGTTGTGCTGCATTTTCTAAATAGGGCAAAACCTCTACACGGCTGACGAAATCATCGATGACTTCAAGATTTTGGGTGATCCGGTTACTTTTTTCTGCGCCGTGATAGAGCTCAGCCAAGGTAATACACGAAATTGCCATGCGTGCCGCTTGAAGATTAAACACCTCAAGGACTTCGATAGGACGGCGCTTGATGACATAGATAACAATATTGGTATCTAACAAGTACTTCAGCATTAAAGACTCTCTCGAGCCGGCTGCTCTTGCGAGGCTCGTTCTGACATGAAATCGTCCGTCGGTTGCGGCCCGTTTAAAAAGAAACTATCCCATGTCTGCCCAACCGGAGTAATCACTCGCTCGACGCCACGCGCTCGCACTTCAACCTTTTTTACGGAATCAGGCAGACGAAGCTCCGCAGGAATACGCACCGCCTGCGTGCGATTGTTGGTGAACACCGAGGTGATTGGCATAGGGCAAGCAACTTTATTTATATTGGATATGGCATTAGTATATCCCAAGCACAAGAGATAAATAACTCTATGATGGATAAATTACAGACATTCAATTGATTCATGGACTCTCTCGGACCACACTACCGCGGGCTGGTGATCGGCGCTTCGGGGACAATCGGCGCTGCATTCGTGTCTGCGCTTCAAACGGACAGTCATTGCGCACAGGTGACAGAATTGTCGCGGCGCACCACACCGGGCTTTACTCTGGAAGACGAGGCGAGCATCGCTACCGCAGCGAATGCCCTCAAGGATCAAGGACCCTTTGCCCTCATCATCGATGCGACGGGTGCCCTGACGATTGACGGCGTGGGCCCTGAAAAGCATCTGGGTGCGCTCGATGCAAGCAAACTCCTGCGCAGCTTTCAGGTCAACACGATCGGACCCGCACTGCTTCTTAAGCATTTTTTACCGCTATTGCGCAACGAGAGAGCGATCTTTGCCAAGCTGTCTGCAAGGGTCGGCAGCATTAGCGACAATCAAAAGGGTGGCTGGTATGGGTATCGGGCATCAAAGGCCGCGCTCAACATGATGCTACAAACCGCGGGGATTGAGTTCGCGCGTAAAAACAAGCAGGCAGTCATCGTGGCGCTTCAACCCGGGACGGTCGCCTCGCCCTTATCACAGCCGTTTGCTTCAGCTTCGCACACGATCTCGGCAGCAGAGTCGGCATCAGGTTTACTCAAGAGCATCGACGCCTTGGAGCCACGAAGTGGCGCACACTTTGTCGACTATGCTGGGCAACCGATTGCGTGGTAGTTCGAGACCAATCGCTAACCGGTGAAGGCGTATTCCTGCAATTGCTCGATCGTCACAAATTCCAACGCGCGCGCGTGCGTGCACTCAAGTACCACCGCAGGTGCGACGCCCGCCGCAAGCGCCTCTTTCCAGCGCAGCGCACATAAGCACCAGCGATCACCATCCTCCAAGCCCGCAAAACGGTACTCAGGTCGTGGCGTCGATAAGTCATTACCGCGGCTGCGTGAAAACTCCAAAAACTCATCTGTCACGATGGCACACACGACATGACTACCGAGATCATGCATGTCCGTGTGACAACAACCATCCCGAAAATACCCCGTAAGAGGGTCGTAGGAACAAGGAACTAACTCAGTCCCCAGCACATTACGCGCAACATCCGTCATGAAAGCCCCGCCTGATTTGAAGAGATTCTTCAGATAATATAGGCTGATTCCATCACTAAGCTCACAGAAACCCTATGAAATCCGCACTCTTCGCTCTCGCGCTCCTACTGGGTGTAGCAGGCCCAACTGTCGCGCAACCCTATCCAAACAAACCCATCAAGGTCATCGTTCCGTATCCTGCCGGTGGCAATGCAGACATCACGGTACGTGTCGTTTCAAAGAAGATGTCAGAGATACTTGGCGTTGCAGTCGTCGTTGAGAACCGCGGCGGAGCAAACGGCATGATTGGCACAGACATCGTGGCTAAATCCGCACCGGATGGCTACACCTTGATTGCGCCGGCAAGCGGCCCGATCGTGATCAATCCCGTTCTCTATAGCAAAGTGCCTTATGACTCGATCAAAGATTTGCAACCGATTAGTCAACTGACGTCGTTTCAGTATGTTCTGATCGTGCCCGCTGCCTCGGCCATTAAAAGTATTCAGGAGCTCGTCGCGCAAGGCAAAGCACAGCCCGGCAAACTGAGTTACGGGTCAACTGGAATTGGCGGCGGCGGCCACTTGGCTGGCGAAATGTTCGGATTGCTAAGCGGCGCGCAGTTCAACCACATCCCCTACAAGGGTAGCGCCCCCGCACTGGTCGATTTATTAGGGGGACAACTCTCCTTTACGTTCGACACCGTCTCGACCTCAACACCCCTCATCGCAGAGAAACGAGTGCGTGCCTTTGCCGTGTCGGGACCCACACGTGCGAGCTCGTTACCCGATGTTCCGACGATGGCAGAATTGGGATTCAAAGATTTTGATGTGACGCAATTTATCAGTCTGCTGGCGCCCGCCAAGACGGACCCCGCAATCGTCAAAAAACTTCAAGAAGCTGTTGCACTGGCCTTGAAGGATCCGGATATCATTCAAAACCTTAAAGTCAAAGGCGGCAACGATCTCGTGGGTAGCACGCCTGAGGCCTTCGCAGCATTAATCCAAAAAGAACTCAAGATGTACGGTGCGCTGATCAAGAAAGCAAATATCAAGCAAGAATAACGCGACGGCAAGTCATCAACCCAGACGACGAGTCAGCTCTGACTGCGACGCTCTAGGAGACCTCACGGGTCTCTTTACGTCGCAGCAGAACAAGCGGCGGGATCACCAGCAACCAAGCGATGCGCGTTTGATAACGGTAGTGCGGTTTTGATAATGCACCCGTCGCAAACGCATTCGCTAATACACCCGCACACACTAACAACAGCAAGGCAAGCGCGCGCATATCACGCAGCAGAATCGCTCGCCATAGGCAGTACAGTCCCAGCACGACACTTAACCAGAATACGACTGCAACCAGATGATTCAACCACTGCACACGACCCTGTAAAGTATTTCGCCACTGCTTACCCGCTTTAAAACGCGCGAGCTCCGCGCTCGAAAAATTTGCCTCGATACTTTTAGCAACGGTCACATCCAGCGAGTCTGCGTGCAAGGTGTCTCCAAGCTTGATCATGACGAGTTGCTGACTTGTATTTTTAAGCATTGAAGTCATGACACCGAGGGGATTGTCACGCGCAGCAAGCGACACGAGGGTTGAAGCCTCTGGCGCCAAACCGATCGGTCCACCGGGATGCGACCAAACAGGTCCTTTGCTATCCCACATGAACACATCGCTATCAGAGGGCAAGCGATCTTTCCATGCGCACAAGTGCCAACCCGCCTTTGGACAGTTCGCGCCCAGCGTTGCATTCAAATGCCCATCTGCCGCGAAGCGCGCCAACATAAAAACGGAGCCAAAAGGCGAGACCGCGAGTTTATTGAACGCGTAGTAACTCGTGGACACCAACAGACCAAGCGCAAGCACCAAGGGCAACAGGACGACGCCCAAGCGAGCAAAGCGCAGCAAGAGGACAACCGAGACGCATGCAGCCGCAATCACCAGATGAGATAAATGCACCGCAATAGCTAAAGCGCCCACCAGACAAACCCATACGGCGAGTGAGCGCGAAAGCCGGGGGCTAAAACCCAAGATAAAAATGCTTAATACCGTCAGCGCCGAGAAAATGTCTGGCATCAGGAGAGAAACAAACCACGACGCACCCGTGCAAACAGCAAGAATCAGGCAAAGCAATAGAAATCGGAGCTTGTTGGGAGGACCAAAAACAGCCAAGGTCAACCACAAGAGTTGTGACACAAGAATTGCTTGAGCCGCCGCAACGCCCCACAACGACTGCCAGCCATGCACCAAGAGCATCCAGGGGCCATAAATAAAAGGCTTGTCCCAATTGTAGTAGCCTGGTGTAGGTTGGTAAATAAACACATTGGTGTCGCTGTACACCAAGGGATAGCCATTCCAGAGAGCGGGCCATAAAAATGGCAAGGCTCCCAACAGAACCACAAAAATATTCTTTATTTTTTCAGAAGACATTGAAATCCTGATGTACTATATAAGTCAAACATTGACGTACTATATTAAATAAAACAAGATGTACTATATTGATTACTGTTTTAGCTAGCTATGCCTCAATCTCGCTCAATTCCAACAGGCCAAGTTCAGTTCACTGCTGAACGCTATATTCAGTTACTTTCAGAGCGTGGCAAACGCATCCCTAGGGCCCTAAGTCAAATCGCCAAAATTGCGACGACCGACACTGCAGTGTTGCTCGAATGCATCAAAAAACTCGAACTTCTGGGTCTGACTAACCAGACCGATTACCTAAAGATTCGAACCGCCGCACGGATCAGAGTCCTGAGGGGTTCTGGCAACTCCCGGAGCGACTATGGCGCACATGAAGCAAATAAACAGCGTCTGCGACGCGCTCAACGCAAAGCACAACGAATTGAGATTCACGCCCAGGCCCTCGAAGACTGGAACCGCGAGGGTCGCTTTAAAGCCTACAGTGAAATTATGGAAGGGTTGCCTGCGTCTCAGGTGGTATGGGCGGACAAACTGCTAATGGACATACTCAACCGATATCCGTGCCTTTCTACACCGGAGTACCGGTTGATGCTTAAACAAATGGATCAAACCAACCGCTTCAACCAGCCATGACGATCTGGGGCGCGACCATATTGAATATCGGTCAACTCCTGGCGCAATGACATCGTCAGCTTACCGGCCGGTGCGTTCTCATCACCAGCTACAAAACCACGACCTTTGAGCGCCGAAATTGGTGCGACCACGGCTGCCGTACCCGCGGCGAACGCTTCGACGATATCACCTGAGGCGACACCATTACGCCACTCATCAATCGAAATTTTCCGCTCTTCCACCTTCAGCCCGCGATCTCTGGCCAACTGCAGAATACTCAGGCGCGTCACACCCTCAAGGATACTGCCTGACAGCTCGGGGGTAATTAATGTGCCATCTTTTTTGACGAGAAATACATTCATCCCGCCCAGCTCTTCGAGGTACTTACCTTCTTGCGGATCAAGAAAGAGCACCTGTGAACAACCGTTTTTATAAGCTTCCTGCTGGGGCAGCAGCGAGGCGGCATAGTTGCCACCACATTTTGCAGCGCCTGTCCCACCCACAGCCGCGCGGGTGAAATCTTCAGACAACCAGATCGATACTGGAGCAACGCCTTTTGCAAAATAGGGCCCCACGGGGCTCGCAATCACAAAATAAGTCGCTTTGTGGGCTGAGCGCACGCCTAGAAAACTCTCATTGGCAATCGTAAAGGGACGCAGATACATACAGGTATCGGGGGCCGAAGGCACCCAGTCGGCATCCATGGAAACCAATTGTTTCAGAGACTCGATGAAAGCGTCTGTCGGCAACTCTGGCAAAGCTAGTCGATGCGCAGACCTCTGCATACGTTCTGCATTGGCCTGCGGGCGGAAGGTCCAGATCGAGCCATCAGCATGGCGATAGGCTTTCAAGCCCTCGAAAATCTCTTGCGCGTAATGCAGCACGGACGATGCAGGATCAAGCAGCAAGGGTCCATAAGGCTTAACTTGTGCATCGTGCCAGCCCTTCTCGACGGTCCAGTCAATGGAAACCATGTGATCGCTGAAGTACTTGCCGAAGCCAGGATCGGCAAGAATCGCATCTCGGTCAGTCTTGGAGCGCGCGTGCGTTGAGCGAGTGGACTTAAAAATCAGAGGTGTATGTGCAGTCATGATCTAAACCAGAATATTGGACCTAATTTCGTTTGATTATAGCCATGGGACAGAAAAGGATTAGTTGTCCCGCCCCGGCTCGGAAATGCCTTGCATACGCCGCAAACGCGCCTCTTGTTCGCGGCGGGTTGCCTCGATTTCCTGCATCAGGCCAGCCATATCCACAGGAGTGTTATCAATACGTGCCTGACCTGTCAAAGGAGTCTCGGTTGTGAGGGTCCCCGCAACATAGTGTTGCCAGATCTCCTTACCGTATTGTGTTGTCAGCAGCTCAGGCGCAAATTGCCCAAAATAAGTGGCAAGGTTCTGCACATCGCGCTGTAAATGAACTTGCGCCTCATTATTTGCCGCAGCATCGATTGCTTGCGGCAAGTCGATGATGACCGGACCGTCCTCTGCCATCAGAATGTTGTACTCCGATAGGTCGCCATGGATCACGCCGGTGCACAGCATAAGAACCACCTGTTTCAGCAAAAACTGGTGGCACTCTCTGGCGCGTTCTGGCGTCAGTTCCACGTCGTTGAGCCGAGGCGCGACGTTGCCCTCTGCATCAGTCACCAACTCCATCAGCAGTACGCCGTCCGTGCAGATGTAGGGCTTGGGAACACGAACACCGGCTGCGGCCAACTTGAACAGGGCATCTACTTCGGCGTTTTGCCAGAGCTCCTCTTGCATCTGCTTACCATAGCGCGTGCCTTTTTCCATCGCTCGCGCTTGGCGACTATTTTTTACTTTGCGACCCTCTGTATACGAAACTGCATTCTTAAAACTGCGCTGCTTGGCATCCTTATAGACCTTGGCACACCGCACCTCATCGCCACAGCGCACCACAAAAACAGTCGCCTCTTTGCCACTCATCAATTGACTTAATACATCATCAACCAGACCTTCTTCAACCAGCGGCCTGAGCCGTTGCGGGACTTTCATTACACCTCCGGGCAATCGTTCTATCCCGTAATGTACAGGTTTGCCCGCAGCAATGCTCAGTGTGGTCGACCATGTCGGTACGGATAATGGCGATGGGGACGGTAGTAAGGTACGCGACCGACTGGCGGCGCCACAAAAATAGGCACTATCACACGCGGTGCGGGCCGAACATAGACCGGGGGCACATACACAGGCGCTGGAGCGATGTACAAGGGGGCGGGCCGATAGCGATAGCCGTAGCCGTACCCAGAGTTATAAGCATAAGCGTCCACGCCAGGGCCGTACGCAACGCAGCCCGTACAAATAAACAGAGCACCCAACAATAAGAACCGTGTGATACGCATAGCTGAACTCCGTTAGCAGTGACAATGGGCATACGTTATGCCTATCAGTTGACACTGTTAAGAGGTCAGGCTACTGAAATTTGTTTCGATTGGTTACAAACTCTTTCAATCTATTCAGTTCTGTAGAATCGACTCAATCGCTAGCGCAACTGACGATAAGTTTGCGTCGTCGCCGCGAATTGAAGACACCATCAAACCAACTGGCAGTTCACCCGTTCGGTGACAAGGCAGACTGTAAGAGCAGCCATCCAGCAAGTTGATTGTGAAGGTATTGCGCAACATCTGGCCGTTTGCTTTAAAGAACTCCTCGTCAGAGGCAATTAAGCGGGCAATCTCTGGGGCAACGGTCGGCACGGTCGGGCATAACACCGCGTCAAAACCTCGGATTGCATGCTCTACGCTTGCGATCCAAGCACGGCGCTTATCCAACAAGGCAATATATTGCTGCGCTGTAATTGTCGCGCCCAAAGATACCCGCGCTGCGACGCGAGGATCAAAGGCGTCTTTGGCACGCGCAAGACGTTCATGATGTACGGCGTAGGCCTCGATAGGGGAAAGGCCGCCGGGGGCATTCACTTTGGCTATCTCGGCGAACTCTGCCAAAGGGATCTCAACAATCTCAGCCCCAGCCGCAGACAGAGCAGAGAGGCTCCGATCAAACGCCTGGGCGACGGTCGCGTCAAGCCCATCCAGCACGAAGGTCTGTGGCACCGCCAAACGCAGGCTACCCACCGAGCGTGGGCGCACCGTCAAGGGCTGACCCGACAAGACTGCATCGACCGTGATGCAGTCTTGCACACTGCGTGTCAAGGCACAAACCGTGTCTAAGGAGCGCGATAGCTCTAGCGCACCACCAAGAGGCACCCGACTTTGCGTGGATTTAAATCCAACCAAACCACATAGCGCAGCAGGAATTCGGATAGAGCCACCCGTATCCGACCCCAACCCCGCCACGGCCAAACCGAGCGCAACTGAAACACCGGCCCCGGAGGATGAACCGCCAGGAATCCGAGCAACCTTAGGGTCTGTCGGATTGACGGGTGTGCCGTAGTGCGGGTTGATTCCGATCCCGGAAAACGCGAACTCGGTCATATTCGTTTTGCCGATAATGGCCGAGCCTGAGGTACGTAAACGTGCAACGACTGGGGCATCGTGGGTCTGGGGAGGCTCTCCCTTACACACCACTGACCCGGCCATCGTCGTCTCGCCCGCCACGCCATACAGATCCTTGATCGAGACAGGCAGTCCCGCTAACGCAGATTGCTCTACACCAGCAGCCTGGGCTGCGTCGGCATAACGCGCTGCGGCCAAAGCCGCCTCTGGATAAAGCTTGGTAAATACGCTCTTCGCACTCGCCTGCGCAGCACCCTCAAGCGCACGCGTAACAAGCGCCTCCCGCGTTGTTTCGCCACGGGCAAGCTTACGATTGAGTTCTTGGATGGTTTCAGTGATCTGCGTCATGGTGTGTCTTTGAAATTTTGGGGAGATTAGCCCCACAATGTAAGGAACTGACGCCAACCGGTCAAGCGGGCCCAGATTGCCGTCGTTACGACAGTTGCCCAAGCCCCCACGCACCTCGGGCTTCCTGCTACGATTAGACCATCGCTGTTCCTGAAGACCATCAAAAACAAAACCTACGAGACTATTAATCATGTCAAACAATAAACCTGCTCAACTACACGCTCGACTCAAACAACCTGGCCTGGTGACAGCACCTGGTGTCTTCGACATGGTATCCCTGCGCCTAGCGGACAGCTTCGGCTTTGAGGCGCTATATATGACTGGCTTCGGTGCTGTCGCCTCGCATATGGGCCTACCAGATGCAGGCTTGGCAACTTATAGCGACATGGTGGGACGCGTCGGCTCAATGGCAAAAATGGCGCGTACGCCTCTCGTGGCAGACGGCGACACAGGCTATGGCGGCCTATTAAACGTGCGACATACTGTTCAAGGCTATGAACTTGCGGGTGCCTCCGCGATTCAACTAGAAGACCAAGAGTTTCCGAAAAAATGTGGTCATACTCCTGGGCGTCGTGTGATTCCAATGGAAGACATGGTGAAAAAAATCCGCGTTGCGGCTGAATCCCGCCAGTCGAAAGACTTTCTGATTATTGCGCGCACCGATGCCCGCACAACACTTGGCCTTGACGAGGCCCTGCGAAGGGCTGAGGCCTACGCAAAAGCCGGCGCAGACATTCTGTTTGTCGAGTCCCCAGAATCAGAAGAAGAAATGCGGACAATTGGACGCACTTTTCATCAACCCTTGCTCGCCAATATGGTCGAGAAGGGCCGCACGCCAGTACTTAGCAAGGCCGAGCTCGAGGCGCTGAACTTCAAACTCGCCATTTTCCCCGTTACCGCCTTGCTCGCTGGCGTTCAGGCAATGACTCAGGTGTATCAACACTTCAAAAACACGGGTTCGTCTGTAGGCGGAAAAACTGATCTGTATGACTTCACCGATCTCACTAAACTCATGGGATTTGAGGAAGTGTGGGCTTTCGACAAAAAACATGCAGACTGACTAAAATCCTGAAATCTGCATCGCTCAGGGTGCAGTTTTCTACTCTTCTAGGACAACAGACAATGAAACCTTCACGTCGCCAGTTTATTATCTACTCGTCGGCCAGCTTGGCTGGCCTAGGCCTATCCGCGCAAGCTCAAGCGCAAGCAATGCTTGGCGAAGCAGAGCCCGCCGCCGCTGGTCTTGGCTACAAGGAAGTTGCAACGACAGTCGACAAAGCAAAGTTCCCAAAATATGCTGCAGGTCAGGTGTGCACCAACTGCCAACTCTACGTCGCCAAATCAGCCAATGCAGGCACCTGTGCAATCTTCCCCGGTAAATTGGTGGCAGGTCCTGGCTGGTGTAATGCCTGGGTCAAGAAAGCCTAATTCATCGGAGAACACATTGAACAAGTCCCTAAAAGTGCTTGGTCTTTGTTTGGGAATCGCTGGCTTGGCGCCAGCGATGGCTCAGCCAGCCCCCAAAGCATCGACCACAACAGAGCAGTACGTCGCCTATTGCAATAATAAGAGCGATATCGCAGCTCAAAACTTCTGCCATGGCTTTGGGCAGGGTGTCTACGAGACCTATATCGTGAGCCGCCATCCCAAAAACGCACCGAACTTTGTTTGTCTCGAACCGAAAGGCAATACTCGACAGCAATACATTGACGGTTTTGTAAAGTGGACGGCAGCGAACGCGCGCTTCAAGCAAATGTCAGCGGCAGACACCATTTTGCGATACCTCGGCGAAACGTATCCTTGCAAACGCGGCTAAGCCTCTTGCCGCACGCACTGCTTAGGCCGTCACTTAACGCTTTGGAATACTCATTATGAAGAAAACTCTCCTCGCTTTGCCAGTATGCGCAGCCTTAGTGCTGACAGGCTGCTCGGGCATGAACACCACACAACAGCGCACTCTGTCCGCTGGCGCAATCGGTGCCGCAGCAGGCACAGGGATTGCGCTGCTCGCTGACGGCAACCCTGTCTGGGGTCTCATCGGCGGCGCTGCAGTTGGTGCCTTGGGTGGATATCTCTACGACAAGCACGAAGCAAACAAACAGCAATAAGACGTTAGGCCAACATTCCTGGCGGCCGGACGACAAAAAGCCTCGGATTTCCGAGGCTTTTTTTCTATTTTGCACTTTGTTTACTTAGCGTCTTTTTACGAGGTGCTTGGACCTTCCAGCGACGATGCACCCACCACCATTGCTCGGGGTGCCGGACGATCAATTGTTCGAGCGCTTGGTTATACGCCCTTGTGTTGCGTTGAATCTCAGCATCAACGTCCTCACCGATGATTGCAGTCAGCGCCGGCAGAAACTCTAGAACGTGCGTGCCGTCAGGCTCACGCCAAGAACACGCTGGTATCACCGGGGCACCTGTCGCAAGCGCGATGACTGCCATGCTCTTGTACGTTCCCGCCGTATGATCAAAAAACTCCACCGGAATACCCTCGGGACGTCTTGCGTACTGATCAAAGGGAAACACCACTGCATCTCCTCCCTCTATCGTCTGCACAATTTCTTCGAGAGATCCACGACGTCCCAAGACACCAAAGCCCGCCTCATTAAAACGACGCGTCAACATATCGCTTAGCCAACGCGGCTTAATGGGGCGACGTAAAAAATGAATATGCCCTTTCACTTGCGGGAAATGCTCAACGCCCGCAACAGTCGACACTTCAAAATTTCCGAAATGTCCGGTCAAGATCAATAAACCCTTTCCAGCCTCAAACGCTGCCATCATGCCTGGCACACCGAGCACACGCACCATCTTCTTTTTTTGCTCAGCGGAAAGAAAGCGGAATTTCACAAACTCGGTCAGTAACAACCAAAGATGTCCGTAGTGCGCTTGCGCAAGAAGCTCTATCTGCGTGGGATCGACTTTGCCGCCATAGACACGTCCCAGGTTCTCGAGAATGACATGCCGACGGTATGGCAACCAGCGATAAATAAATTTCCCTGCCCAAGAGGGTGCAATGACTTTAGGAACTCTCAGCGCAACCGCTGTTGCGGTTGTTGCCGAATGGGTCAACGATATTTTTATTTCAGCGACAAGGTGTCTACCCAGAACAATTTCTGCGGCAGGCGTCACTTCTATGTGCGGTGCACCGTACTCGTCGCGCCGAACAGAAAAATCCATCGCCGTAATGGCATTGAGCGCAGTCTCAGCCGAAAAGAGCTTCAGGCAGGCCTCTTTGGCTGCAAATCTCGCTGCCAAGCTCGCTATCCGACCCGGCCCCTGTCCGGCATCAGCGATTTCAGTGGCGGAAAACAATTTGTCGAGTTCATCAGGCATCGCCTCGATGAGGCGCGCTATCCGCTCAATTTCGACGGTATCCACTGCGCAGCCATCCGGGAGCTGTTGTTCAGACACGGCTCACGCCAGAGTTAACGTGCCGCACGCAGCAACACCGCAGCATTCGTACCCGCAAAGCCACGGCAAAGTACTAGCACGACATCGCTGCGCGTTTCACGATTCTGCTTGGTGATGTTCAACCCAGCGCACGAAGCAGCCAACTGTTCTAGGTTGGCAACGCCCGGTACAACACCACGCCTTGCAGCTTCAAGACCAATGACAATATCGACGAGACCGGACGAAGCGAACAGGTGCCCAATCGACCACTTGTTTGCTGTCACGGGCGGCATATCTTTGCCAAAAACGCGCAGCAACGCTGCCGTTTCAGATGCATCGGATTGTTCGGTACCGTTGCCATGCGCAACAATCATCCCAACCTCAGACGCCTGTAGACCCGCATCAGCCAGCGCAAGCTCGATAGCGCGACTCAGGCCATCGCCATCAGCACGAATGCAGAAAATCCCCTCTCCCTCCGAGGCATCGCCGCCCCCAAGGTATTCGCCTAATATCGAGGCGCCTCGCTGCTTTGCACTCGCTTCAGTTTCAAGCATCAGCGCCGCAGCACCCTCACCCAACACACAACCATCATGTCGAGAGTCGAACGGACGCAACACATCCTTGGAAACCAAACCTACTTGATCAAGGTAAAGCAAGGTCTGGGGCTCAATCGGTGCGTCATGTGCGATTGCCACAACACGCTGGGCATCGCCTTCGCGCAATGCCCAGGCACTTTCAATGACGGAAAGAATACCGCTTGTAGTGTGATTCGTAATACAGCCGTTTGGTCCTTTTAACTGATTACGAATACTGACATGACACAGCACGTTATTTGGTAATGAGCGCAACAACCACATCGGATTAACCGTGTTGGACAACTCTTTACCAAAGGTCGCGAGGCTATCCCCGCTCTCTGCCATCAGAGGGAAAAAATCATAGCTCACCTCGAATGCACCACCACCCGAGCCGACATAACAACCCGTCTGGTCCGCATACTCTGCGGCGGTCGCCTCATCAAGCGTTTCTGTGTAAGCAGGCAACCCCGCCTGTTCAATTGCTTGCGTACCTGCATAAATACCGAATACGTCAGAGCGCCGCACGAGCTTCAGCAGCTTGCGATCTCCGAGAAGTTTGCCGCCGTTATAGTCCGAGACTTCAGCGGCCAAGCTGGTTGGCCATTTTTCAGTATCCCAACCGGCGATGGGTCCAATCATTGAGCGACCAGCTGTCAATGTGTCAACAATGGCAGTGGGATCCAGACCTGCAGCGCAAATCGCGCTATTTCCAGTGATTACGATTCGACTCATTTCCATTACCGCCCTGCAGCGATTAATGCCGCAGTTTCTTCGGGATTGCGGAAAGCCAGACAACTGTTACTACCACCAAACCCGAGAGAATTCGAGAGAGCCATCCCAATTCGCCCAGCGCGCGGTACGTCACGCACGATATTGACGTCACAGTCAGGGTCGAGCTGTTGCAAATTGGCATTAGGTGGCATCAAACCATCGCGAATCGCCAGAGCACAAATTCCTGCTTCGACAGCTCCCGCTGCCGCAATCAAGTGGCCCATCACACTCTTTGTTGAACTGACACCAACCTCTTTTGCGCGCCCTTCAAATACAACATTAACGGCTGCACATTCACTACGATCATTCATCGGCGTCGAAGTGCCATGCGCATTCAAGTAATCAATGTCCGATTGCTCAGCTCCTGCATCGGCAATTGCACGACGCATCGCCTGGATCGGCCCATCGCCAGACGGATGCGAATCCGTGATCCGGTATGAGGACAGCGAGTTGCCATCTCCCGCGAGCTCGGCATAGATCGTCGCACCGCGCTGGACCGCACTATTCCACTCTTCCAGGACCAAGAAGCCAGCACCTTCTCCGAGTAAAAATCCATTACGAGTCAGATCGAAGGGACGGCTCGCACGCTCGGGGTTATCGTTGTCGGGGGAAACTGCCGACAACAAACAGAAGCCTGAAAGACCAACTGGCGAGATCATTGAATCAAAACCACCCGCCAGCACACGATCGGCGACACCACGGCGAATGAGTCGCAGGGCGGTACCAACCGCTTGCCCACCCGAGGCGCAAGCAGTGTGCACACTCGATGCGTAGCCACGTATTCCAAAGCGGCGCAACAACAATGAAATACCCGCTGTCGACAAGCTGCGGCTGAAGGCCACCACATCGTTCGCGACCGGCTCCTCCAGAATACCGTTGGCCTGAAATTCACCATCGGGGGCTGCCGCTTTTTGAATCGCGGCAATCTCAGCATGCGCAATCGTCATCATGCCTGCACCAACCACACAGCCCCAGCGCGCCGCGTCTTGTTGTGTGGGTCGAATCCCTGCATCGGTAATCGCTTGGTCTGCCGCCGCTAATGCGAAACGATGGGCGCGGCTCGCATACTTAAGGAGCTTACGATCATCGATCGGTGGCAAGCTGTCAAAGCCTTTCACCTCAGCCGCGATACGCGTAGAAAACCCAGAAGCGTCAAAAAGTGTAATGGGGCCTCCACAACCTTTGGCAGCCTTTACACGCGCCCAAGTAGACGCCACATCAAGTCCTGCGGGTGTAACGAGCCCAATACCTGTGATCGCTACGCGACGTCTTGCGGTCATGTGGATTCTCCGGAATCTGGAGCAAAAAACATTTTGGCGCCAGCTATTGTGCGACCGTTTGCTGACGCACCAACTTTAATCAAAATAGGTTCTAAATCGTCCTCGCCCGGCGTTGCTGTTTCTGCAGACAACACAAGCGAAACACCTGGCGCTGTAAAAGCGCGCACCTTCACGTTCGTAATCCGACAAACGCGCACCGGGCAGCCAGCCTGCGTCTGCGCGAGTCGCTGCGCTAATTGTTGTTGCGCATAAAGCAATAAGGTCGCGGGATACACCGGGCGCGAGGGGAAATGATCTTCAAAAAACGGTGCATGCTCGGGCACAGCAAGTGTTGCCTCCAGACGGTCTAAGCGATCGCTGGGGATGTCCGTTAAGACCGGCTGCGGCACACCACCGAAAGCTCCTGGCGCTCTCCCAGCGTTTTTAAGCACCTCAAAATCGGCAGAAAGTGCCTCAGGTGCATCAAACTCATGTATGTCGAGCATAGATCCGAGCGTATCCTGCAACTCAAGCACCAACTGCCCACCAACCAGCGCACGCCCATTTTTTTGAATCGACTCCGCGTCGCAGGACTCAATGTCAACAATCAGCTCAAGCGTTTCACCTGGCTTGGGAATGCGGTGCATACGCGTATCGCCCGCCAGGGCTGCGACGGGGCGGTGCGTAAAGCCAACGGCCGACATGCCCACCCATGCAGCAAGCTGACCAATAGCTTCAGCCACTAGACTGACCGGGAAGTGTGAAATGGTGCTAGGGATGGTGTAGAGGCCGCTCACACGGGCGATCCCTTCAATGCTGATGATGCGATCGACAAACGAAAAAGCTGCGAAGCGACCGTTTGGCGAGGCCTTGACGGCGCTCGCCCTATCGAGAACCATCAGCCAGCGGCTGGTGATTCACGCTGAGCGCGGATCACGAGCTTGCAGAAGGTTTCTGGTGTGTACAAACGCGCAATCTGATCCACACGCATTGGAGTTTTGAAGCGCGAGGCGTCGATTTCGGAAAGATATTCACGCAACCGCGCCACGCCTTTTTCGGTCAGCACGCCGTTCTGTTCAAAGTCAGCAACAGACATATCCCCGCGAACGTCTTCAATAATCTTGCCGCGTGGCACCTTGATTTTGAAGGCGCGCTCTAGGCGGAACACCATATCAAGAAAATCGATCGACTCAGCATCCAGGCCTTCAATCAAGGATACGTCGAGTTTGATGTCATCGACATCGCAGCCTAATGCATCGGCCATCGTTTTTTGGACGGTTGGAAAAACCGCCATGATTTCTTCTTTCGTGATGACTGCTTCAGCCATGATCTACTCCAAGTATGTGTCAGCGCGCATCATTTTAACCCAAGTATCAGGGAAATCCCGCCCTAGAGAGGACCAAACCGAGGGAAAAAACTGGGCGACTAGCCCATTTTAAAGCCGCCATCCACGTAGAGAACCTGTCCCGTCACATAACTAGCAAGATCTGACACCAAGAATCCGACCGCATTTGCCACGTCTTGTGCCTGCCCATAGCGCTTGAGCAAGATATTGCGCTTGACCTCGTCCTCAGCCAAATCGCGAACTTGCTGAGACATCTCCGTCTCAATCACCCCGGGCGCTACAGCGTTAACCAAGATTTTACGGGGCGCTAGCTCAACCGCTAACGCACGCGTCAAGGCATCCACGGCCCCTTTGCTCGCCGCGTAATTGGCCTGCCCTCTCCCCGCCTTGTTGCCAGCAACCGACGATAGATTGACGATACGACCAGCCCGCTGGGACATCATGTAAGGAATGACAGGTCGGGTGACGTTGAACACACCACCGACGTTGGTGTTCAGCACATCTGTAATCTCGTCATCTTCCATCGCCGCCATTAAATTGTCGCGCACAACGCCAGCATTATTGACAAGGATATCAATGCGTTCGCAACGCTCGGCTACCGCCTCAACCGCGGCGATACAGGCGGCCGAGTCGCTCACATCCACCTGCATCGCAGTAGCTTGGCCACCGGCTGCCTGCACACCCGCGACGACTTCATTTGCAGCCGCTTCGTTACCCCGATAGAAGAACGTCACATTGGCGCCCTGACCTGCCAAGAGCTCGACAATTGCGCGACCAATGCCGCGAGAGCCGCCTGTAACGATTGCGACCTTGCCAGAAAGTCCTGATTCAAATGCCATTGTGATCAACCCGAAATCGCAAAACCGCCATCCACCACGAGGGTATGGCCATTAACCCAAGCAGCCTCAGGCAAGCACAGCAGATACACCGCATCAGCAACGTTTGTCGGTAACAAGCTTGGCCCAGCAGGCGTGCGTGCCGCGAACTCTGACAACACTTGATCCCGGTTCGGAAAGTGGCTCAGCGCATCGGTATCCACGACACCCGCTGAAACTGTGTTGACCCGAATCCCACGGGGACCCAATTCTTGAGCAAGCGTGCGTACCAAGGACTCCAGAGCTGCTTTGGATGCACCAATAAACCCATAATGGGGCATCGCCCGCTGTGCACCCAAACTTGACATGGCAATGATGCGCCCACCGTCCTTCATAAGCGGGACGGCCTGCTGTGCCAGCAGATTGACCGCGAACGCGTTCGTTTCAAGACACCACCGAAAGTGCTTGAGCGTCATGTCCATCGCCGGCTTCAACACACCTGAGGCTGCATTGCTAATAACGATGTCCAGATGGCCGAACTCTTTGGTGATGGTCTCAAACATCTCAGCCACGCTGTCAGGCACACCCACGCTAGCTTGGACAGCGATCGCACGGCGCCCCATTGCACGGACCTCTGCGCAGACTGCTTCTGCCTCATCCGAGCTGTTGTAATAATTGACAATGAGGTCACAACCGGCCGATGCCAGCTTAAGCGCGCAGGCGCGCCCAATGCCGCGTGCGGCTCCGGTAACTAAGGCAACTTTGCCTGACAGGGGCAGACTCATGATAGGGGATCGCTCCGAAGGAAAGTCAAAGTTTAACCAAGATCACGGTCAACGAACAATTCCGATGCCCATTCTTGAACTAAGACCTCTGGGGCATCTTACAATGTGGTTTCTGTTCGTCTATTCCACTAAAGGATTCAGCATGTCCAAGCAGCCTCCGATGCCCGCCATTCCCGCTCTCGCCTCACATTGGATTCAAGGCAAATCTGTCGCCATCGCCGGTGCGCGCAGTCAGGACGTCTTTAACCCTGCCACGGGCCAGGCCTCGCGCAAGGTGGAGCTTGCTTCGACCGAAACAGTTGCCGCTGCCGTTGCCAGCGCCAAGAGCGCCTTCGCCGCCTGGGCTGACACACCGCCCCTGCGTCGCTCGCGGATCATGAATAGCTTTTTAGCGTTGCTCAACGCACGTAAAGACGAACTGGCTTCGATCATCACGCAGGAGCACGGCAAAGTCTTCACAGATGCCCAGGGCGAAGTCATGCGCGGCATTGATATCGTCGAATTCGCCTGCGGCATTCCACAGCTACTAAAGGGCGACTTTACTGATCAAGTATCTACCGGGATCGATAACTGGACCTTACGCCAACCGCTGGGTGTGGTGGCAGGCATCACGCCCTTTAACTTCCCTTGCATGGTCCCCTGCTGGATGTTCCCTGTCGCGATTGCAGCCGGCAACTGCTTTATTTTGAAACCTAGCGAACGCGACCCTTCGGCAGCGATTTTCATGGCACAACTTCTAAAAGAAGCTGGCTTGCCTGATGGCGTATTCAACGTCTTGCAAGGCGATAAAGTTGCGGTAGACGGCTTACTCGAACACCCAGATGTCAAAGCCATTAGCTTTGTCGGCTCGACACCAATTGCCCAATACATTTATCAGCGCGGCGCAGACCTAGGCAAGCGCGTGCAAGCACTTGGTGGTGCCAAAAACCATATGGTTGTGATGCCAGATGCGGATATCGAACAGGCCGTAGACGGGTTGATCGGCGCAGCGTACGGCTCGGCGGGCGAGCGCTGCATGGCGATCTCGGTCGCGGTATTGGTGGGTGATGTGGCCGACAAGGTTGTCCCTTTGCTGGCCGAGCGCGCCAAAACCTTAAAAATCAAGAATGGCCTTGAGCTCGACGCTGAAATGGGCCCAATTGTGACGCGTCAAGCACTCGAGCGAATTGAGGGTTACATCGACATCGGGGTAAAGGAAGGTGCAAAGCTCGTTGTCGATGGTCGTGGCCTTAAAGTGCCCGGTCATGAACAAGGCTTTTTTACCGGTGGTTCACTGTTTGATCACGTCACCCCCGAGATGCGCATCTACAAAGAAGAGATTTTCGGACCCGTGCTGTCTTGCGTGCGTGTCAAAGACTTCGCACAAGCTGTTGAACTCATCAACGCGCATGAGTTTGGCAATGGTGTGTCCTGCTACACCCGCGACGGTAACGTCGCACGTGAGTTCGGACGTCGCATTCAAGTAGGCATGGTGGGCATCAACGTGCCTATTCCTGTGCCGATGGCATGGCACGGTTTTGGTGGCTGGAAGAAGAGTTTGTTTGGGGACATGCATGCGTATGGTGAAGAAGGCGTGCGCTTCTACACCAAACAAAAATCGATTATGCAGCGCTGGCCAGAAACAATTGGCAAAGGTGCCGAGTTTGTCATGCCCACCTCAAAATAAGCGGCGAGCGTCGTATGTCAAAAAGGGCTGTGTGCTTACTGAGCGGCGGCTTAGACTCGACAACGTCACTCGCAATTGCTCAGAGCGAAGGCTTTGAAGTCTACGCTCTGAGCTTTCGCTACGGACAGCGTCATGCCATTGAACTCGAAAAAGCAGCTGCCTTTGCAAAGCTGCGCGGCGTGTCACGTCATGTGATCCTAGACATCGACCTGCGCAGCTTTGGTGGCTCAGCACTGACGGCCGATATACCCGTCCCCAAAGGGCATAGCGTCGAGGACATTTCCACTGGCATACCGATCACCTATGTCCCTGCGCGCAATACGATCTTTTTGAGCTTCGCGTTAGGCTGGGCGGAAGTGCTCGGCGCCCAAGACATCTTCGTGGGCGTCAATGCGATGGATTACAGCGGCTACCCAGACTGCCGCCCCGAATACATTGCCGCCTTTGAGCATCTTGGCAATCTCGCGACCCAAGCAGGTGTAGAGGGCCACCAGCGCCTCAAGATTCGCGCACCACTCGTCAAAATGACCAAAGCGGACATCATTCGCAAAGGCATGCAGCTCGGCGTTGATTTCGCAGAGACCACGAGCTGCTACGACCCTGCACCGAATGGTGCGCCATGCAAGCAATGTGACTCGTGTCTGCTGCGGGCTAAGGGTTTTAGTGAGGTTGGTGTAGCAGATCCGCTAGATGCCAAGTTCAAATGATTAATCTCGCTGCATGTTAGGCCAGCGCGATGCTCTACTGAAACGCCAGCGAGAAGCCTGGTACGTAAGTCACCAGCATCAGCACCACTAGCATGATGCCAAGAAACGGCCAGATCTTGCTTGCCACATCGCTAAGCTTGAGTCCGCTAATGGCCATACCCACAAACAAACAATAACCAATTGGTGGCGCTGCCATGCCAATCGCCACGTTCGTGACAATAATCGTTCCGAAGTGAATCGGATCAATCTGAAAACTGTTGGCGATCGCGATTAGCAGTGGCCCCAACACCACCATGATCGCGATCTCGTCCATGACCGCAGCAAGTAAGAAAAATGCAATATTCAAAACCAGCAACATGAGCCATTTTTCTTGAATGTTTGCAGTGAGCCACGTAGCGAGCTTTGGCGCAAGCTGCTCTTGGGCCACAAGAATTCCGAAACCGGTCGAAAACATAATGATCGCCATAACGATCGAGGTAATTTTGAGCGAACGCCAAACAATTGGACCGATATCGGCAATTTTTAGACGCTTCTCGATAAACATGCCGACGAAAATCGCATAAACACAACTGACAACCGCCGCCTCGGTTGGAGTAAATACGCCGCCATATATGCCTCCGAGTACGATCGCTGGTGCAAGAACAGCCCAAATTCCATCTCGTAGCGCCTGGCGAATCTCAACAAAAGATGCCCGGCTTTGCACGGGAATTTTGTTGCGCCAAGCATAAATCCAACACACCGCAGACAGACCAAGGGCCATGATCAAGCCGGGAACAATACCCGCACTAAATAATCGCGAAATAGATTGCTCTGCAATGACGCCCCAAATCACAAAGGCAATTGAAGGCGGAATCAGCGGTGCCAAAATTCCAGCGCTCACTGCGAGCGCCGTCGCAAAACCTTTGTCATAGCCTCGCGCAGCCATCGCCGGAATCATAATGGCGCCAATCGCAGCGGTCGTTGCCGGTGCAGAGCCTGAAATCGCAGCAAACACAGTAGCAGCGACAACGGTCACGTGCCCGAGCCCCCCGGTGAGATGCCGCACAAACACGTCAGCAACCTTGACGAGTCTTGCAGACAAACCACCTGCGGTCATCAGCTCACCGGCAAGCATAAAAAATGGGATTGCAAGCAGTGAAAATGATTGCGTGCCTGCGACCATACTCTGAGGCATCAGCATGGGCTCAATACCCGAAACCACCAAAGAGACGGCCACCACAATACCAATACCAAACGCAAACGGCACACCGAGCAGCATCAGTACGCCAAAGCCAGCCGACAATAACCAAGCGGTGCTACTCATTTAACGACTCCGCATGCGGCAATAAACGCTCAAATGAAAACAAGGCAAGCAACACGCCAAAAGTGGGTGCAAGCGCATAAAGGAGCTCAATGGGAAAGCCAATCGCAGCAGACGTGGCGCCCCGAGTCTCAACCATATACTGCCAGCCGTAAACTGCGAGGAA
>JBILJY010000154.1:0-6288 GCA_044376975.1 Burkholderiaceae bacterium
CTCGACACGCGCCACATCCTTCAAACGCAACACCCCACCCGCACCGGTGGATCGAATCACGATGTCGCCAAATTGCTCTGGGGTCACAAGCCGGCCCTTGGCCGTCACTGTATAGACGAGCTGCTGTCCCTCTGGAGCGGGCTCCTGACCAATCTTGCCAGCCACATTCTGCTTGTTTTGCGCAGCGATTGCAGCGCCTACATCCGTCGCAGTCAAACCCAACTGCGCCATACGATCAGGTTTGAGCCAGATACGCATTGCATAATCTTTAGCGCCCAATACTGCCGCATCACCCACGCCGGGCAAGCGCTTGAGCTCATCTAAGACATTGACCAGCGCATAGTTAGACAAATAAAGGTTGGAGTGCTCATCCTTGGGCGAAGTAATTGCGGCCACCATCAAGATGTCGTTAGAACGCTTTTGAGCGGTAACACCAAACTGACGAACGATATCCGGCAAACGCGGTTCTGCGATCTTGACGCGGTTATTGACGTTGACCGTCGCTGTGTCAACATTCGTCCCCACCTCGAACGTTGCCGTAATCACTAAGGTTCCGCTCGATTGCGCGACGGAATTAAAAAAGAGCAAATTTTCTACGCCAGAAAGTTGCTCTTCAATGGGACCCGCAACCGTTCGCGTCAACGTTTCGGTCGAGGCACCGGGGTAGTTTGCGGTGATGATGACTGTAGGAGGTGCAATCTGTGGGTACTGCGCAATTGGCAAGCCACGAGCAGCCATTAAGCCGGCGATAACGATGGTGATAGAAATGACAGCCGCAAAAATCGGCCGACTAATGAAGAAGCTCGAAAAGCTCATCGAGTTTCCTTCGACGCCTGAGTTTTTTGCTCAAGAGGAACCACCGTGGGCTGAACCACCGCGCCGGGGCGGATCTTGATAATCTGATCAACGACAACGCGATCGCCCTCTTTCAAGCCAGACAACACCACCCAGTTTTGCCCGAGCCACGTCCCCATCTTCAAGGGGGTTGGCACCACTTTGTTGTCGTTACCCACTGTCCAGACCATATAGCCGCGATCATTTTGAATGACTGCCCGCTGCGGGACTAAAAACACATTATCCAGACTACCTGTCGTAATTTTTACGCGCAAAAACTGTCCCGGTAATATGGTACGGTCTGGATTAGGAAACTCCGCTCTTAGCTGTTGCGTACCTAGCCTGGGATCAATAAATACCGAGCGGAAATTCAGTTTGCCTGGCTGATCGTAGACTCGCCCATTCCCTAACAACAATTGAACCGGCGCGTCGATTGGCGCCTCTGACTTTCCTGCCGGCAATCGCGCTGCATCTGCACTCGATAAACCGAACCGTACCCAAATCGGATCAACTTGATAAATCGATGTCAGCCAGCCGGCATCACCAGTGCTCGTAATGAGATGACCCTCAGGACGTAATGCGCGACCTGATACGCCGGCCACTGGTGCCGTAACCGTTGTCCAGGCTAGATTTAACTTTGCAGTCTTGAGTGTGGCTTGAGCAATCTCATTAATTGAGGTCGCATCGTCAAACTCTTTCCGGCTAACGGCTTGTTGGCTAAAAAGTTTTTTGAGTCGTGCCGCTTCGCGCTCTGTTTGCTTAGCGCGTGCCTGCGCTTCATCCAAAGTATTTTGAAATGGAACGGGGTCTATTTGAAACAGTGGCTGTCCCTCTTTCACGACGGACCCCTCGACATACAAGCGCTTCAATAAAATACCGTTCACGCGGGCGCGAACTTCGGTCTCTTTTGCGCCTTCGGCTTGCCCAGTGACCTCAATCGTGCTCGGCACCGAGGTGGCACGCGCCTCAATAACGGATACCGCCAGCGGTGCTGCAGGTGCGCCCTGCGACCAAACAGGGGGTGCGACCGCGACCAGACACACCGATACCAACAACTTCCTTAGCCAAGACGCCTCGCTCGACCTCTCTAAAGAGATCGCCTCACCCGCTACTGCTTTGATCATGAAAAATCCTAGCTTATATGCCTGAACTTATCATTTTATACGGGTAAACCTCAGCAATACCTCCCCTGCAAGGCTTACTTTAAGTTTCTGCAAATCGCCTGCGTCATCTCGGTGCATGACGCTAAGCCGCCCAAATCTCTCGGAATCGTCTTTCCTTGTGCCAAGGTAAGCTCGACCGCCCGATCCACACGCTGTGACGCCTCAGTCAAACGTGGGTCAGCATGGCGATCCCCCAGCCATTGCAGCATGAACGAGCCCGACAAAATCGTCGCTAAGGGACTCGCAATGTTTTGGCCAGCAATATCAGGGGCAGACCCATGCGCCCCCTGAAATAAGCCGTGGTGGTCACCAAGCTCGCCAGAAGGGGCGATACCCATTCCACCGACCGTTGCTGCGCCCAAGTCCGAAATGATGTCACCAAACAGGTTTTCTGCCACGATCACATCATAAAACTCGGGACGCTTTACTAAATGCACTGTCATTGCGTCTACATACGAGTAGTCAATTGACACGTCGGGGTAGTCTTTCGCAACATCATCACACACCGAACGAAAGAAGGCGTAGCTGCGCAGGATGTTAGCCTTATCGCATACCGTCATTCGTCGCTTGTGATCAGACGGCGCACCGTTTCGCTTGCGTGACAAGTCAAAAGCAAAACGTGCAATCCGCTCGCAACCTTTTCGAGTGAGCACCAGCGTGTCCGTCGCGACCTCCCCGCGCAGCAATACGCCAGCGCCTCGACTTGCGTACAAACCTTCCGTGTTCTCTCGCACGATGACATAATCAATGTCCCCGGCACGGCGATTCTTGAGTGGTGAGAAGTCCGCTTGATACAACCGAATTGGTCGCACATTGGCGTATAAGTCGAGCTTGAACCGCAACTGCAAATGCAGATCGTTGCCCACCTCCGTACCGTCGGGATAGGTCACATTAGGCAAACCCGCTGCACCATGCAACATAGCGTGTGCATTTTTACAGGCTTCAAACGTGTCAGGCGGAAGCACTTGGCCAGACTTTACGTAATGGGTTGCGCCCCCAGGAAAATCGTCAAACGAAACGATGCCCTCCCCTAACGCCTCCTTCAAGACCATAACTGCTGCCTGACAAACTTCGGGACCAATGCCATCCCCTTCGATCGTGGCGACTTGATATTTGGCAAGCATTACATCTCTCCTGAACGGTGGCGCACGCAAAAGTGGCTAATTAACAAGCAAGGAATTTCCCCATGATACAGGCTTCAAACCCTTCTCCAACGGGCAATTGGGCTAACATGGCACGAATGTAATGCGCGCACAAACTCGGAAAGCCCATGACTGTCAAAATTGATTATGTTTCAGATATTGCGTGCCCCTGGTGCGCGGTTGGTCTCGGCGGCCTCGAACAAGCCATCAAAAATATTAGTGACGAGTTTGAGGTCGAGATTCACTTCCAACCTTTCGAGTTAAATCCCGATATGCCACCGGGCGGACAAGAGGTTTTTGAACATCTCACCCAAAAATATGGCAAAACGGTTGAGCAAGTTCGCGCCACGCAAAACGATATTAAGGCGCGCGCCGCGGCGGTGGGGTATCCCTTCCATCCCGAAGGGCGCAAACACGTCTACAACACATTTAATGCACACAGATTGTTGTATTGGGCCGGACTTGAACATGGCGCACAAGCGCAGCATCGCCTGAAACGTGAATTACTCATCACCTACTTTCAGTTGGCGGTCGATCTGGATGATCCCAAGAACGTTCTCGACGCAGTCAGCCGCGCGGAACTAGACACAGACCGTGCGGCAAGTATCTTGGCGACCGATGAGTTCGCAGCGGAGGTACGCGCACAGCAAGTGAAATACACCTCGATGGGGATTCATTCTGTCCCCTCGATCATCGTTAACGAAAAATACTTGCTGCAAGGCGCGCAGCCTGCTGACGCCTTCGAACAAGCACTCAGGCAAGTCGCTGCCGAGACTCAAAATAACTAGTCAGCAGTCCGGTATTTCGGTAAAACTGATAACAATTTACAAATATCTCAACGGAGACATCAAATGGATCTCGGACTAAAAAATCGGGTCGCACTCGTGACAGGCGGATCACAAGGCATCGGTAAGGCCTGTGCGATCAAGCTAGCCGAAGAAGGCGCCACCGTGGTGATCGCTGCACGCGGCCGTGAACTGTTGGATCAAGTTGCTGCAGAAATCCGCGCAGCGGGCGGCAACGTTCTAGCCATTGCAGCAGACGTCAGCCAGGACGCAGAGTGTGCTCGTATCATCCAAGAGGTCCTGAAGGCTTATGGGCGTATTGATATTCTGATCAATAACGCTGGTACCTCAGCGACCGGCGAGTTTGAATCAGTGACCGACAAAGACTGGCAGGCTGATTTTGATCTTAAATTATTCGCTGCGATTCGTTTGTCGCGCCTCGCAATTCCAGAAATGCGCAAAAACAAATGGGGTCGCATTATCAACGTCACAAATATCGGCGCCAAACAACCGAAGGCCAAGTCTATGCCTACCACTGTGACGCGTGCGGCAGGCTTGGCAATGACCAAAGCACTGTCTAAAGAATTTGCAGCAGACAACATTTTGGTCAACAGCGTCTGTATCGGTCTGATTCGCGCAGGTCAACATGAGCGTAAGGCAGCAAAAGCGGGAATTCCCGTCGAAGAGCTGTACGAAAAACAGGGCAAAGAGGTTCCACTCGGTCGTGTAGGTCGCGCCGAAGAGGTCGCTAACGTCGTGGCGTTCTTTTCGTCAGAGGCTTCGAGCTACGTCACGGGCAGCAGCGTCAATCTCGACGGCGGCACCTCGGCGGTCATGTAATCATGAGCGCACTCACCTCTAGTGTTAAGGCAATGGTGTTCGACACCTTTGGCTCCGTCGTGGACTGGCGCGGCAGCATTACGCGCGATCTCACTCGTTGGGGCGCAGAGAACGGCTATAGCTGTGACTGGACCGCGCTTGCGGTGAAGTGGCGCTCGCTCTACCAGCCCTCAATGGAAAAAGTTCGGAGCGGCCAGAGGGAATGGACCATCCTTGATGTTTTACACCGTGAGTCACTCGAGCAATTATTGCCAGAGTTTGGTCTTGAGAAAATGACAGAAGCCCAACGCCAGCATGTCAATAAGGTTTGGCATCGGCTGGACGGCTGGCCAGATGCCGTTGCCGGTCTGACACGCCTAAAGAGTAAATACATTATTGCGCCACTGTCTAACGGAAATGTTTCGCTGCTGACCGACATCGCCAAATACACAGGTTTGCCTTGGGATTTGAACCTGTCGACCGAGGTGTTTCGTTGCTATAAGCCGCAGCCACAGTCTTACTTGGGCGTTGCCAATATCCTGCAACTCGACCCAAGCGAAGTCATGATGTGTGCCGCACACAATGACGACTTAGCCGCGGCGCGCAAAGTGGGACTAAAAACGGCTTTTTGGCCACGACCGACAGAACATGGCCCTGAACAAAAGACCAATCTAAGTGCTTCAGAGAACTGGGATATTGTCGCCAAAGACATCCGTGATCTCGCTACCCAGATGGGTGTCTAAAGCAGCGTTGGGGCTACTCCCGCCAGACCTCTTGCTCAATGGTGAGTTGACCTCGGTCACTTGACACAAATAGCTCACCATCCTGAATGTTTACGTGCAGTGTCATCGTGCGCTGTGCCCAGGAAGCAAGCTCTTTGGTTTGTTCTGAAGGCAGGCAGACCACGCGAAGATTACGCGTGCGTTCGAGTTTATTGCGCACAGACTCCCACCAAAGCTTACTGTTATGTCCCGCATAACAATAAACAACAACTTGCTTAGCGCGACCGCAGGCCTTGAGGATGCGGCGCTCCTCAGGTTGACCCACCTCTATCCACAGATCGATCGCGCCCGTTAAGTCCTTGAGCCAAACATCGGGCTCGTCCGTGTCGCTCAAACCCTTTGTGAATGCCAGATCCTCTTGTGCATACAGGGCAAACGCGAGCAAGCGCACCATCATCCGCTCATCCGTTTCGGAGGGATGCCTAGCCAAGGTCAACGCATGGCTCCCGTAATAGTGGCGATCCGAGTCCGCCACGTTGAGTTCAGCCTTATAAATCGTTGCACGCAGAGCCATAGGAATTCTTAGATTGTGGACGACAGCGGGGTGCCGGCAAGAGAGATCTGGATTATCCTTGATTCCCGACCACAGAGTGAAATTTAATGACAAATTCGCATATTGCTGCAGTCACACATGCTTTGCTTGCAGCTCGGGCTGACAAGAGCCCCATCGATCCTACGCCCTTGTCAACTGCGCTACAGAACGCACAAGAGGCACAAGCAGTGCAGGAGCAGGTGTTGGAGGCGCTTGCGCCCAACCAACGCA
>JBILJY010000017.1:0-22040 GCA_044376975.1 Burkholderiaceae bacterium
AATACGCGTTTCGTTGGTGTTGCGGGTGATTTCTGCGGTACGCATGTCTTGCACTCGTGTCGTCGGACTCGATATTGTATGGTGGTCTGGCCTATTTATGAATGTTGCAAGCCGATTACTTGCCAGTCAGCCGGAAACTAGCACTCGCTGCGTGCGCCGGCAGCCCCTCTCCCAGGGCGAGCTCGTTTGCGATTTTGCCCAAGGTTTGCGCCCCCGCGGCCGATACATGGATCAAGCTCGAGCGCTTTTGGAAGTCGTAGACGCCCAAAGGAGAGGAGAAGCGTGCGGTGCGTGAGGTCGGCAAGACATGGTTCGGACCAGCGCAGTAGTCGCCAAGGGCTTCTGAGCTATGCGATCCCATAAAAATGGCTCCGGCGTGGCGTAGGCTCGGCAGCCATTGCTCAGGATGCTCGGTCGATACTTCCAGGTGTTCGGGGGCGATACGGTTACTGATTGCGCAAGCTTCGGCCAGGTCGCGCACCTGAATAAGGGCGCCGCGATCCCGCAGACTCGTGCGGATAATGTCGGCGCGGGGCATGGTCGGCAATAGGCGTGTGATCGAAGCTTCAACGGCGTCCAGATATTGCGCATCCGGGCACAGCAGGATCGCCTGGGCTAGTTCGTCGTGTTCGGCCTGCGAAAACAGATCCATCGCGATCCAGTCCGCTGGCGTTTTGCCGTCACAAATAATCAGAATTTCACTTGGGCCGGCGATCATATCGATACCAACCGTGCCAAATACGCGTCGCTTAGCCGCCGCAACGTAGGCGTTTCCAGGCCCGACGATTTTGTCGACTGCGGGGACGGTTTCAGTACCGTAGGCGAGCGCGCCGACCGCTTGGGCGCCGCCGATCGCAAAACAACGATCAACGCCGGCAATGGCCGCCGCCGCTAACACCATGGCGTTACGCTGGCCATGCGGTGTCGGTGTAACCATAATGATTTCTGACACACCGGCCACTTTGGCCGGAATTGCATTCATGAGCACCGAGGAGGGATAGGCGGCTTTGCCGCCCGGCACGTAAAGACCAACCCGATCCAGGGGTGTAATTTGTTGTCCAAGACGCGTCCCGTCTTGTTCGACATAAGACCAACTTTCCTGACGTTGATGCTGGTGGTAAGCACGTACACGTTCAGCCGCGACCTCGAGCGCTTGTCTTTGCGCGTAAGGAAGCGCAGTGAGCGCTTGCTTCCACTGCTCGGCGGGGATCTCAAGTGCTGCGACGTTCGGCGCATTGACCTGATCAAATTGATTGGTCAGTTCGAGAAGCGCAGCGTCACCTTCGTGACGCACGCGCTGCAAAATCCTCGCGGTCGCAGCTTCGATCGCATCGTCTTGCTCAGCATCAAAAGCCAGCAGTTTTTTGAGTGTGGCCTCGAAATCCGAAGCGCTTGAGCGCAGCCTAGTGATGGTCGACATAATTACTCACGGCTCGCGCGTTCGAAAGCATCAAGGAGGGGTTGTAATTGCGCATGGCGTGTTTTGAGCGCAGCGCGGTTGACCACGAGCCTTGATGAAATTGGCATGATGTCCTCAACCGCAACGAGATCGTTAGCCTTGAGGGTGTTTCCGGTTGAGACAAGATCGACAATGGCGTCAGCCAACCCAACAAGGGGTGCTAGCTCCATCGAGCCATACAGTTTGATGAGATCGACGTAGACCCCCTTGGCTGCAAAGTGCTCGCGCGCGGCTTGCGTGTACTTTGTTGCCACACGTAAACGTGCCCCTTGGTGCACGGCGGCGCTGTAATCAAAGCCTTTGCGCACAGCAACGGCTAGCCTGCACTTGGCAATGTTCAGGTCAATCGGCTGATACAGGCCGCTGGGGTGTTGCGCCGCATGCTCAATCAGTACGTCTTTGCCTGCGATACCTAGATCCGCTGCGCCATACTCAACATAGGTGGGGACATCCGAGGCACGCACGATAATCAAGCGCAGATTCGGATCGCTTGTTGCAATGATGAGTTTGCGGGATTGCTCGGGGTTTTCGCTAACGCGAATGCCCGCCGCCTCGAGAAGAGGCAGGGTTTCTTCAAAGATGCGCCCTTTTGAGAGCGCCATTGTCAGTGGCCGAGCGAGCGCTTGCGAGCTCATGGGATTTCCTTCAGCTTGAAATTCTTACGATGTTAGCGCCTAAGGCCCTAAGTTTGTGTTCCATACGCTCATAACCACGGTCTAAGTGGTAGATTCGTTCAACGAGCGTTTCGCCTTCTGCGGCGAGCCCAGCGATGACCAGGCTTGCTGAGGCACGTAAATCGGTGGCCATCACCGTGGCGCCAGACAGTCGTTGTACGCCTCGCACGACCGCGGTGTGTCCATCGATATCGATGTTCGCTCCTAGGCGCAAGAGCTCTTGGACGTGCATGTAACGATTCTCAAAAATCGTTTCGACGATAACCGAGGTGCCTTCGGCAATCGTATTGAGCGCCATGAGTTGGGCTTGCATATCGGTCGCGAAGCCGGGATATTCCTGTGTGCGAAAGTCGACCGCGCGCGGCCGCTTGTGCATAGAGGCCTGAATCCAGTCATCGCCACACGTGATGCTTAATCCTGCCTCAGTGAGCTTAGAAAGCGTCGCCCCCATTGTTTGGGGCGCGGCATCCCGTAGCGTGATGTCACCACCGGCAGTCCCAACCGCACAAAGAAAGCTTCCTGCTTCAATACGATCTGCGATCACCCGATGGGTCGCCCCATGCAGAGCTTGGACCCCATCGATCACGATGCGGTCTGTCCCGTGCCCCTTGATGCGCGCACCCATTTTGATGAGCAACTCTGCCAAGTCGACGACTTCCGGTTCGCGCGCAGCATTCTCAAGAACGGTCTGCCCTTCGGCGAGCACGGCAGCCATCATCAAGTTTTCAGTGCCAGTGACCGTCACCATATCGGTTCGTATCACTGCCCCTTGCAGTCGTTTAGCTTTTGCAATAACGAAACCATGTTCGATACGGATATCTGCCCCGAGAGCGGCCAAGCCACGGATGTGTTGGTCGACAGGCCGTTGACCGATCGCGCACCCACCAGGCAGGCTTACACGCGCTTGGCCGAAGCGAGCGAGTAAGGGGCCAAGCACAAGGATTGAGGCACGCATGGTCTTGACTAGCTCGTAGGGTGCTTCGAGTGCGGTCAGTTGATCTGCAGTGATGCTAACGGTGTTGCCCTCGTCGCGTTCGCAGCGTACGCCCATCTGTCCGAGCAACTTCAAGGTTGTCGAGATGTCATTGAGACGCGGGACGTTCGTCAACGTGAGGGTATCGGAAGTGAGTAGACCTGCACATAAAATTGGCAAGGCCGCGTTCTTCGCGCCAGAGACACTGATCTCGCCTTTAAGTTGACTGCCGCCTGTAATGCGCAACTTATCCATTAGTGACCTCCGTTGAACTCTTCAGGCGTCAGTGTCCTCATGGACAGAGCGTGAATCTCTTGTTTCATGCGATCACCTAGCGCTGCGTAAACCAGCTGATGACGGGCAATCGGGCGCTTACCCGCAAACGCAGCGCTCACGATCACCGCTTCAAAGTGAGAGCCGTCACCGGTGACTTCGATATGCTCGCAGTCCAAACCAGCAGCGATGTAGGTGCGTATGTTTTCTGGAGTGGGCAACATAGTAGTTAGTGTCCTTTTAAGTTCTAAGTTTGTAGCCATTGCCAAGGAGTCTTAAGGCAAAAAGCGTCAGCGCACCAAAGACGCCAGCGACAACAGCCAGACTATGCCAGGGCGATACGTCTGCAACACCAAAAAACCCATAGCGAAAGCCGTCGATGGTGTAGAACAGAGGATTCCAATGCGAAACATGCTGCCAAAAAATGGGCAAAGAGTGTATCGAGTAGAAAACGCCAGACAGAAATGTAGCAGGCATGATCAAGAAGTTTTGGAAGGCGGCGAGTTGGTCGAATTTTTCGGAGGTGAGACCTGCAATCAGACCAAGAATCGACATAATGCCGCAAGACAGCACCGCGAAGACGATCATCCAGGCGGGGTGTTTAACGAAGAGAGGGGCAAAGTACAGAGAGACGAGCCAGACGCAAGCCCCTACCGCGATACCTCGGACAATGCCAGCCAGCACATAGGCGCTGAAAAATTCACGGTGTGTAATCGGCGGCAGTAGTACAAAAACAAGATTACCTGTAACACGGCTCTGAATGAGTGAAGATGAGGGATTTGCAAACGCGTTTTGTAGCATGCTCATCATCATCAACCCTGGAATGAGAAATGCTGTGTAAGGGACGGTCCCATATACCTGCACGCGGTCTTGCAGAACTTGTGCAAAGATAACCAGATACAGCAGCGCTGTGATAACCGGTGCGGCAATGGTTTGAAAACCAACCTTCCAGAAACGCAGTAATTCTTTACCAAGCAAGGTTGGAAATCCCGAACCAGCGCCGGCGCGCACAGAAAGAATGGGCGTGCTCATACGGCTGCCTCGACCGCGGTGTCTTCGTCGCTATTCATGATTTGCACGAAAGCTTCCTCAAGGTTGCCACCCGCACGACCGAGCAGAGTCTGCGTCTTATCCAGAGCAACCAGTTTGCCGCGCTTGAGCATGGCGATGCGACTGCACAAGGCTTGGGCCTCCTCCAGATAGTGCGTTGTTAGCATGATGGTGTGCCCAGCTCGGTTTAGTCTGGAGATAAATTCCCACAGACTTCGGCGAAGGTCCACGTCCACGCCGGCAGTGGGCTCATCCAAAATAATGACTGGTGGACGATGCACTAATGCTTGCGCGACGAGTACGCGGCGCTTCATGCCCCCCGATAGCGCGCGCATGTTTTCATCCGCCTTGTCGGTCAGACCAAGATTAGCCAGGATTTCATCGATCCAGTCGTCATTGCGGCGAAAGCCGAAATAGCCAGATTGGATACGAAGCGTTTCACGAACCGTAAAAAAAGGATCATAAACGAGCTCTTGTGGCACAACTCCCAGAGAGCGCCGTGCAGCCTGGTAGTCAGTCACGACATCATGGCCACAAATGCTTGCATGCCCTGATGTGGGGCGGCTTAGTCCCGCGAGAACGGAAATCAGTGTCGTTTTGCCTGCACCGTTTGGTCCAAGTAGCGCAAAAAACTCTCCGTGGTCAACAGTAAAAGAGATATCGGTGAGCGCTTGGAAACCAGGGCCGGACGGAGGCATGAATAGACCGCGCCAGCCCGTTGCCTGAGGTGCATACGTCTTTGAAACATGCTCGAGGGAAACAGCGTGCATAAATTGTTATTGAGCCCGTTTGTTGAGTGCTGCGATCAGACCATCGATGCCGCTTTTGTTAATTTCTTGTGTGAACTGGTTGCGGTAATTCTCGATTAACCAGATGTTTTCAACGTTTAGATCGTAAATTTTCCAACCATCCGCTGTTTTTTCGAGTCGATAGTCCAGTGCGATGGGCTGTGTATTGCTGCTTTGCATGACCTGTGACTTCACAACGACGTCGGAGGCTGCTGCATCACCGCGAAACGCAAGCGTCTTCATGGCCGTGCCAGCATCAACGCGTGTAAATGCACCGCTGTAGGTCCGTGCAAGGGTTCCGCGAAACGCTTTAACAAGCGCTGCCTTTTGCTCGGGCGTAGCCTCGCGCCAGTTGCGACCAGCAGCAAGGCGTGTTGTCTTTTCAAAGTTGACGTAGGGGAGAATGAACTGATCGACGATTTGATTGATGCGTACAGTATCCCCAGCTTTCACCGCGGCATCTGCTTTAAGTGCGGCGAGAACTTGATCGGCCACTTGCTGCACAAACTCGTTCGGGGCGCCCATGGCGTTTGGCTTGGTTTGGGCGTGCGAAGGGGCACTAACAGCGAGGGTGAGCAAGAAAGTGACGCAAGTAAAGAGGCGTAAAAAAAAGGGAGTCATAGGAGTAGCACCTTGCTATTTTTTATCAGGGATACCGAGGGATTTTTTGTCTGTCGCTTCTGCTTCAAAATCGTCGTAGTTTGGCAGGGCTTCCGCTTCGGCCCCTGGTCCGCGCACTTGGGCGCTACGGCGCTTTAGATAGGCATCGCGAAGGAAGCTGTAGCGGTCAAGCGCGGTACGGTCAATGACGTTTGAGATGTCGAGCAACGCCTCACGTCTGACGACGGCCTCTAGGCCGTAGAGAGAATTTCTCAGGTCGATATTGCTCACTGTAGAACCCCAGCCAACTTGGTTGACATAGAGGTCAACGATTTTGCCTGAGCCATCGCGCAGGGTGGAGGAGCCAATAATGGGTAATACAACGTAGGGGCCTGAGCTTATCCCCCAAACACCTAAGGTCACACCAAAATCATTGGGGATGCGTTGTGCACCGCGCGCGCTAGCAAGGTCAAGGCAGCCACCCAACCCGGCAGTGGTATTCAACAAAATACGGCCCATTGTATTGAGCGCATCTACTTGGCGGCCTTGTATTGCGCTATTGAACATCGACCAGACATCACCAATATTGAGAAAAATATTATAGATACAGGTCCGCACCGGCTGCGGTGTAATAAAGGCATAGGCCTCGGCAACGGGTTTGAATACAGCACGATCAATCGTTTCATTGAACTCAAACATCGCCCGGTTGGAGGCCTCGAGCGGATCGATCGGGTTCGCTGTACCGACGGGTGTCGTGGTGACACAACCTGTCAATATAGTCAGGCTAAGTGCGCTGATCCACCGGAGTAAAGAGGTTTTATTCATGTCGTGACGACGTTACTTTGCCGCTGGCGGTGTTGTTGTCTGAGGGCTGCCTTGCTTTTCGGCCTGGCCGTACAGGAACTGGCTAATGAGGCTCTCGAGTACGATCGCACTTTGCGTGAGCTTGATCCGCGCGCCTGCGGCTAAATTGGCATCATCACCACCAGGCTCAAGGCCAATGTATTGCTCCCCGAGCAAACCTGAGGTTAGAATTTTTGCTGAAGAATCTACCGGAAACTGATAGGACTTCTGCATTTGCAAGTTGACAACGGCTTGGAAGGTTTTTTCATCGAGAGTGATGCTAGCAACGCGCCCAACTACGACACCGGCGCTCTTGACCGGCGCTCGAACTTTAAGACCTCCGATGTTGTCAAAATTCGCTGTCAGTGAGTAGGTCGGTGCGAAAGAAAAGCTATTGAGGTTTCCCGCGCGCAACGCAAGGAAGGCCAACGCGATACCGCCCAGTAGTACAAAGAGCCCGACCCACCAATCTGTTTTTTCATTAGACATATTTGACTCCGGTATTAGTTGCTGAACATCAGTGCAGTCAGCAGAAAATCGAGACCTAGGACGGCAAGTGAGCCGGCAACAACAGTGCGAGTGGTTGCTCGCGCAACCCCCTCAGGTGTTGGGCGTGCTTGCCAGCCTTCAAAGAGTGCGATCAGGGTAACTGCCACGCCAAACACGATGCTTTTAATCACGCCATTCATGACGTCTTTCCAGACATCGACACCGCTTTGCATTTGTGACCAGAAGGCACCCGTATCAATGCCGATCATTAGCACCCCGACAACCCAGCCGCCCAGAATGCCTACCATCGAGAACACGGCGGCCAAAATAGGCATGGCAATGACACCCCCCCAAAAACGCGGGGCTAACACGCGGCGTATTGGATTGACGGCCATGACTTCCATGGCGGCGAGTTGCTCACCCGCCTTCATTAAGCCAATCTCGGCTGTGAGCGAAGTGCCCGCGCGCCCAGCAAACAGAAGCGCGGTCACCACCGGACCGAGCTCTCTTGTAAGAGATAGCGCGACAAGCAAGCCTAGCGCTTCTTCGGAGCCGTAACGGTTGAGGGTGTAATAGCCTTGGAGACCTAAAACGAAGCCTACAAAAAGTCCTGATACGGCAATAATCAACAACGAATGGTTGCCAATGAAATGGATTTGCTGAGACACTAAACGCGGCCGCTTGAGTGCAATGCCACTTTCCGCGAGCAAGCGAATAAAGAAGCGGGTGAAGATGCCAAGGCCGATCACGCGTTTGCGTACTGATGCACCAAGGGCGGCGATGCCGCGTGGCGACGTCATTGCGCGACTCCTTGCCGGCTCAGCCAAGATTCAAACGCCGGCGTACTTGGATATTCGAACGGAACAGGTCCGTCAGGCTCCCCATTTAAAAATTGTTGCACATACGGGTCGGTCGAGGCGTGTAGCGTGGCAGGTGTGCCGTGGGCTTTGATACAGCCTTGGCCGACTAGATAAACCTGATCCGCAATCGCGAATGATTCAGCGATATCGTGGGTGATCACGACACTGGCGCAGCCAAGACGGTCGGAGAGACTTCGAATGAGTCGTGCCGTAATACCCAAAGAGATTGGATCCAGCCCCGCGAAGGGTTCGTCATAGAGAACGAGTTCTGGCTCAAGAATGACGGCGCGTGCCAAGGCAACGCGCCGGGCCATTCCACCCGAAATTTCAGAAACCTTGAGATGCGCCGCGCAGCGCAAGCCGACGGCCTCTAAGGTGTTGAGCACGCGCGTGAGCATGTCAGCGGGCTTGAGTCTGGCATGCTCGCGCAAAGGAAAGGCAACGTTCTCAAAGACGTTTAAATCAGTGAACAGTGCGCCTTGCTGAAACAAAACGCCCATGCGTTGCCGCAAACTTTGCAGCTGGCGGGCATCGGTGTGAGCGAGGTCTTGATCGAATAACGTTACTACGCCTGCACGCGCCCGTAACTGTCCCGTCGCCGCACGCAGTAACGTTGTTTTACCCGAACCGGAGCCCCCCATCATGGCCACAACCTGACCACGAGAGACTTCAAGCGAAATGTCGCGCAATACCGTGAAATCGCCATAGCCTAAAGAGACGCTATCTAGGCGCAGCACCGGGTTGTTGGAGTCGGAGGCGGGCGAGGGCATGAGGAGCCAAAAGGATCGGGTCTTCGCCGTAGAGCTCAGTCTGAGCTCTACGGCAGTCTGAGCTCATTGTAGCCCTGACTGCACGATCTTTGCGATGCAATCGCAGAGTTTGACAGGTCTGGCATGCAACCCTATGTTCGTGCCATACGCCCTTGGGGAGCGCAGGACACGAATGGACAAAATGGCATCAGGCGACTTCTGGACAGCAAGTTGTTTGCCTTAGCGGGGCAAAACGCTTGAGCCCATCAAGAATTCGTCCACCGCGCGCGCGCACTGGCGGCCTTCCCGGATCGCCCAGACGACCAAGGACTGACCACGGCGCATATCGCCCGCTGCAAAAACCTTGTCGACGCTGCTGCGATAGTCGTCAGTGTTGGCGCGTGCGTTGCCTCGCGGATCTTGGTCGATACCAAAGGCCTTGAGTATGCTGCCGACAGGAGCGACAAAACCCATTGCAAGCAAAACCAGATCAGCCTGAATATCGAATTCAGAGCCTTTTACTTCTTGCATTTTCATCTGACCGGTCGACTCGTCCTTGACCCACTCGACGCGGCAAGCAACAAGCTTTTCGACCTTGCCATTCTTGCCGACTAGTGATTTGGTGGTCAGCGCCCAGTCACGCTCGGCACCCTCTTCGTGGGAGGAGGAGGTGCGTAACTTTGCCGGCCAGTAAGGCCAGGTCAGTGCTTTGTTTTCGCTTTCGGGAGGGCGTGGCATCAATTCGATCTGTGTGACCGATTTTGCACCGTGACGGTTACTGGTGCCGACGCAGTCTGAACCCGTATCGCCACCGCCGATGACCACCACGTGCTTGCCTTTTGCGAGTACTTGACCAGGGACCTTGTCTCCGGCAACCACTTTGTTTTGTGGGCGCAGGAAGTCCATCGCGTACATCACGCCGTCGAGCTCGCGGCCGGTGACGGGCAGATCGCGTGGTGTTTCACAGCCACCAGTCAGGACGACTGCATCAAATTCCTTTTTAAGTGCTTCCGGTGTTTTAACGGTAAGTGCTTTGTCGGGAGAGTCGCCCGCTTGACCGATATAGTGCGACGTTTTGAAGGTCACCCCCTCGGCTTGCATTTGCGTGACGCGCTGATCGATCAACTGCTTTTCAAGTTTGAAATCGGGAATGCCATAGCGCAGCAAACCACCGATACGATCATTTTTTTCAAAGACAGTGACATCGTGACCGACACGAGCCAATTGCTGTGCGCAAGCTAGGCCTGCTGGGCCTGAACCGATGACGGCAACTTTCTTGCCAGTCTTCTGTTCGGGGGGCTCGGGCACGACCCAACCTTCAGACCAGCCCTTATCGATGATGGCGTGTTCGATAGACTTGATGCCCACGGCGTCATTGTTGATGTTGAGCGTGCACGCGGCCTCGCAGGGTGCGGGACAGATGCGGCCCGTGAACTCTGGAAAGTTATTGGTGGAGTGCAATACATCCAGCGCCCCGCGCCAGTTTTGACGATAAACAAGATCATTCCAATCGGGGATGATGTTGTTTACGGGACAGCCGTTATTGCAAAACGGAATGCCACAGTCCATGCAGCGTGCGGCTTGTTTGCCTGCCTGTTCATCTGTTAAGTGAAGTACGAATTCACGCCAATGTTTGAGGCGATTAGTCGGGGCTTCAGACGCCTCTTGCAAACGATCGACTTCGAGAAATCCAGTAATTTTTCCCATGATGATTCCTTAAGCAGCTTTAGGCTGGGGGTTAGCGGTGCGCCACATTTCACCGAGCGCGCGCTTGTAGTCGACAGGCATAATTTTGACAAACTTTGATCGAGCGCTTTCCCAATTGCTGACGAGATCACGCGCGCCGAAGCTGCCGGTGTAGCGGAAGTGGTTCTCGACTAAGCGTTTCAAGATGGTTTCATCGGTTTCCCGTTCACCACCGCGGGTCATGCTGTGCCAGACATCAATGCCTTGAACTTTCTTCTGTTCGGCCGAGGCAAGAACGGGCTCGATTTCGACCATCGTCATATTGCAGCGTTCGGCGAAGGTTTTTTCTGGGTCCCACACGTAGGCTACGCCGCCAGACATGCCGGCAGCGAAGTTGCGCCCTGTTTGACCTAGGACTACAACCGTTCCACCCGTCATGTATTCACAGCCATGGTCGCCGGTACCTTCGACGACCGCAGCCGCGCCGGAGTTTCTTACCGCAAAACGCTCGCCCGCTACACCGTTGAAATAGGCTTCACCGCCTGTAGCACCGTACAGTACGGTGTTGCCAATAATGATGTGCTCGGGACCAAAGCCGCGGAAGTCGTTGGGCGAGCGCACAATAATGCGACCGCCTGACAAACCTTTACCGACATAGTCATTGCCTTCGCCCACTAGATCGAGCGTGATACCACGTGCAAGGAAAGCGCCAAAACTTTGGCCTGCCGTGCCGTTGCACTGTATGTGGATGGTGTCATCAGGCAGGCCCTCATCCCCATAACGCGAGGCGATGCGGCCAGACAACATCGCGCCGATGGTGCGGTTACGGTTGCGGACTGGAACGATGAAAGAGACCTTTTCGCCGCGCTCGATGGCGGCCTTGCTGCGCTCGATAAGTTCGTGATCGAGGGCCGCTTCGAGGCCATGATCCTGACCTTCGATCTGACGACGTGGGCTGTCATTGTTTGGCTGATAGAACACACGACTGAAATCTAAGCCGTGTGCTTTCCAGTGCTCGATGCTCGTGCGCGTATCGAGCAGGTCGACGCGACCCACCAGGTCATCAAAATTGCGAATGCCTAGTTGTGCCATGATTTCGCGAACCTCTTCTGCAACGAAGAAGAAGTAGTTCACGACATGCTCAGGCTTGCCTTGGAATTTTGCACGCAGCACTGGGTCTTGTGTGGCGACGCCGACGGGGCAGGTGTTCAGATGGCATTTGCGCATCATGATGCAACCTTCCACGACGAGCGGAGCTGTGGCAAAGCCAAATTCATCGGCTCCCAGCAAGGCGCCGATGGCGACGTCGCGACCCGTCTTCATTTGTCCGTCTGCTTGAACGCGGATGCGGCTGCGCAACTTGTTAAGCATGAGTGTCTGTTGAGTCTCGGCCAGGCCAAGCTCCCAAGGTGTGCCTGCATGCTTGATGGAAGATACCGGCGAGGCACCCGTACCACCATCATGACCGGAAATCGTGACGTGATCCGCCTTCGCTTTGGCAACGCCAGCAGCGACGGTGCCCACACCAACTTCCGATACGAGCTTGACCGAGATCGAGGCTTTGTCGTTGACGTTTTTGAGGTCATGAATCAGCTGTGCCAGATCTTCGATCGAATAGATATCGTGATGTGGTGGCGGCGAAATCAGGCCGACGCCTGGCACAGAGCAGCGCAACTTGGCGATGTATTCAGACACTTTGTGACCGGGGAGTTGACCGCCTTCGCCGGGCTTGGCACCTTGTGCCATCTTGATCTGGATTTGATCGGCGCTCGACAGGTATTCGGCACTAACACCAAAGCGTCCCGACGCGACTTGTTTGATCTTTGAGCGCATCGAGTCGCCCGCCTGCAGTGGAACATCTGCGGCGATACGATCCGCACCGAGTTCGGAGGCTAGCGTCGCGCCAGCGCCGATACCGCTTTTACCGGTACGCAGCTCATTACGATAACGCAACTCGTCTTCTCCGCCTTCGCCGGTATTGGACTTGCCACCGATACGATTCATCGCGACAGCCAGCACAGAGTGTGCTTCAGTTGAAATAGACCCCAAAGACATTGCGCCCGTTGCGAAGCGTTTGACGATTTCTTTGGCGGGTTCCACTTCGTCGAGTGAAATGGCACGTGCGGGATCGACCTTGAACTCAAAGAGACCACGCAAGGTCATGTGGCGACGGCTTTGGTCGTTGATGAGCTGTGCATACTCTTTGTAAGTACGGTAATTGTTAGCGCGCGTCGCGTGTTGTAACTTTGCGATCGAGTCCGGCGTCCACATATGTTCTTCACCACGAACACGGAAGGCATATTCACCGCCGGCATCCAGTGCATTTGCCAAGACAGGGTCATTCCCGAACGCGGCCTGGTGTGTGCGCAGTGCTTCTTCTGCGACTTCGAAGATGCCGATGCCTTCAATCGTACTGGCGGTTCCCGAGAAATACTTGTTGACCAACGCGGTACGCAAACCAACGGCCTCAAAGATTTGAGCACCACAATACGACATATAGGTTGAGATGCCCATCTTGGACATGACTTTGTTCAAGCCTTTACCGATCGCCTTGATGTAATTTTTGATCGACTTGTCCGCATCTTTGCCAAGCGTTGCGAGGGTTTCCAGCGCAAGGTAAGGATGGATAGCTTCGGCGCCATAACCACCTAATAGTGCGAAGTGGTGAACCTCACGCGCTGAGCCTGTTTCAACAACGAGACCCGTGTTGGTGCGCAAGCCTTCGCGAATAAGATGCTGGTGAATTGCTGAGGTCGCAAGCAAGGCCGGAATCGCAACGTGTGCGTTATCAACGTTACGATCGGTCAGGATCAGTACGGTTGAGCCACTTTTCACGGCGTCGACTGCGCGTGCACACAACGCCGCAAGACGCGCTTCGATGCCATCAGCTCCCCAGGCCGCGGGGTAACTAATGTTGAGCTCCGAGCTGCGGAATTTGTCGCCTGTGACTTCAGAAATTGCGCGAATGCGTGCCATTTCTTTGAAGTCGAGAATGGGCTGTGTCACTTCGAGACGCAGCGGTGGGTTGACGTTGTTGATATCTAGCAGGTTTGGCTTGGGACCAATGAACGACACCAGCGACATCACCATTTGTTCGCGGATCGGGTCGATTGGTGGGTTTGTTACCTGAGCAAACAACTGACGGAAGTAGTTGTAAAAGGGTTTTGCGCGGCTCGACAAGATGGCGAGCGGTGCGTCGTTACCCATCGAGCCAATGGCTTCCTCGCCTGATTCGGCCATCACCTCGAGGACAAACTTGTAATCTTCTTGTGTCCAGCCAAACGCTTGCTGACGATCAAGTAGTGACGCGGGTGCACCAATTGGCGCGTCTACTTTTGCTGGGGAGGGCAAGGAGTCTAGCTTGACGCGCAGACGATCGATCCACTGGCGGTAGGGCCGTGAGTTGGCGAGCTGCGCTTTGATCTCGGCGTCGTCGATGATGCGCCCTTGTTCAAGGTCGATCAAGAACATCTTGCCAGGCTGCAGGCGCCACTTTTTGACGATGCGGTTCTCTGGGATTGGCAGTGTGCCTGCTTCAGACGCCATGATGACCATATCGTCGTCGGTGATGAGGTAGCGCGCTGGGCGCAGTCCGTTGCGGTCGAGCGTTGCGCCAATTTGACGCCCATCAGTAAAGGCGACGGCCGCTGGGCCGTCCCAAGGCTCCATCATCGCAGCATGGTATTCGTAAAACGCGCGACGACTTGGGTCCATGTGCGTATGCTGTTCCCAGGCTTCTGGGATCATCATCATCATCGCGTGCGCGAGCGAGTAGCCAGACATGACCAGAAGTTCGAGACAGTTGTCGAACGTTGCCGTGTCGGATTGGCCCTCGTACACGATTGGATAAAGTTTTTTCAGGTCGTCGCCCAGCACAGCGGACTGCATCATGCCTTCGCGTGCGCGTAACCAATTGAAGTTGCCTTTGACGGTGTTGATCTCGCCGTTGTGCGCAATCATGCGGTACGGGTGCGCGAGAGGCCAGGCGGGGAAGGTGTTCGTCGAGAAGCGCTGATGCACGAGCGCAACGGCTGAGACGGTCAAGGGATCTGCGAGATCTTTGTAGTAACGACCGACCTGATCGGCTAGCAGCAAACCTTTGTAAACCACCGTGCGTACCGACGCAGAGGGCACGAAATACTCTTTTCCGTGCGCCAGGCCCATGGCTTGAATCGCGTGGCTTGCTGTTTTACGAATAACGTAGAGCTTGCGCTCGAGCGCGTCGGGCACCATCACGTCAGCGCCGCGCCCAATAAATAGTTGGCGAATCACGGGCTCACAGGCGCGAACCGTGGGCGACATCGGCATGTCAGTGTCGACGGGGACATCACGCCAGCCTAGGACGACCTGACCTTCTGCGCGGACAGAGCGCTCTAGCTCTTGCTCACACGCCAAACGGGAGGCGATTTCTTTTGGCAGAAACACCATGGCTACACCGTATTCACCAGGAGCGGGCAACGTGATATTTTGTTTAGCTAGATCTTGCCGATAGAACGCGTCGGGAATCTGAATTAGGATGCCTGCCCCGTCGCCCATCAATTTGTCGGCACCCACGGCGCCTCGGTGGTCAAGATTTTCAAGAATCTTTAGGCCTTGTTCGACGATGGCGTGCGTCTTGTTACCTTTGATGTGCGCGACAAATCCAACGCCGCAGGCATCATGCTCATTTGCCGGCGAGTACAAGCCCTGGGCAACCGGCAATCCTGTAGAAGAGGTCGCGGGTTGCTGCGCAGGTTTGGCGGGATGAAAATTCAAAGGAAAGGTTGACATAACAAACTCCGGTGGCTTGAGCCATGTTGCAGTGCGAGGGCGAAACAATACGCCTGCTTTTGCGGCAGTGCAAGGACATTAATTGGGGTGCGTCCCTAAATAACGCTGGCCTAACTTAGACCCATCTTAATTGGGGACGCACCATGGATACCAGAATGGCAACGGTGTCTAGTTGCGCTTTTTAGGCCGCCCGCGCCGTTCGGGGCTTACGCGGCGATTGGCAAGCTTGCTCAATTCGATCAGGAAGGCTTCATCGCCCAGCCCCCATTGACCAAGCAAACGACTTTGCAGTTGAGCCTCCTGCGAGGGCGCGTTACCTTCGTGCAAGAGCCGACGATAGACGGCCTGCCGATCAAAAGGGGTGTTACCGCAAGCCCAATAGTCAGCATGTGGCTGTAGACCAACGGCGTTTGCCCCAAGGCTGCCAGTGTGCGCGCCAGCAGAGGACCAACGCCAGGTTTCGGCCTCGGCGACAAGACCCTCACGAACAGGTTGGCGTTCGAGCCAAATAAGGCAAGGTAAGAGCCAGCGCTGTGGTTGTGGAATAGTGGAGTGAAAACGTCCCTCAAACACACTGCCGGCTTGCAGCCGACTGGCAAGCTGACGTCCGACCTGCTGTATCGCCCGAGCAAAACTTGCCGAATCGCCTGGTGTCGCGAGCAGCGTCAGGCCGCTGTGGGTCACAACCCACCCGTGCAGCAAGCTGTCGGTCTCAGCAAGAGCCAGCCTTAGCCAGCGCGCAATATCTGGGAACAGTGTCTCTAAGGCTTGTCGCAAACTAGCATCGGCTTTTTGGATGAAGTTAGCTTGGGCAAGCTGAGCAAAGCCATCGGCGTACAGTCGGGGCAACCTAGCCATTGTTTTTGGGATCAAAGCCCGGGCTTCAGGGCTTTCTTAGCTTATAAAAAAGATTGGGCTCGCTGACGATGTAAATATTGCCATCGTCGTCGGTGGCGATCCCTTCAGGGCGAGGTAAAGGCTTACTGCCTTTCGTAGAAAGTGACAGCATCCCCTTCCCATCACCGCTGTCCCCGTCGAGTTGCACAATCAGCTGGGATTCCTCGCTCAAGAGGTAGACGCGTCCTGTGGTTGGATCGACCTCCACCGAGGACAGATCGGTTGCGAACGGCACGTCGTTGAGCCAGTGACTGATGTTTTCAATGCGGAGTCCTCTGGAGTCTGCTGCTTGCAAATTACTCAGGCCGCTGATCCGGTAAAGCGCTCGAGGGCTGTGTTCCTTTGATAAATACAAGCGGTCACGCTTGAGGTCGTAACCGAGACCGTTAAACCCATAGTTTGTGTCCTCACCCTCGGTGAATCGCAGCACCAAAGCAAAAGAACGCGTGACGTCGAGCACCTGAGGTGTGGGCGGTATTTCGGTGATGACGACCCGATTGCGGCGCCCGTTTACCAAGGCGAGCTTATTTCCGCCTAGCCAAGCGACCCCGTCTATGTCGGACATCCCTTTAACCGGGTAGGTTGCTAAAACTTGGCCATCGGTTGAGAGCGCAATTAGAGCGGTGGGTTTGTTGACCACAGTCCACAGTCGCTTTTGCAGCGGATCGTAGGTTAGCCCAGAGAACTTGCCCCCACCTTGTGTTTCGATAACTTTGGGGTCGGTTGGCCCAGCGTAACCCGTCAATGTATTGCCACCCGACTCGGCAATTTTTTTCTCCCAGGCGGCCTGTTTGGCTGCTAGGCCAGAAATCCAGCGGTAGGCCACTTGTTCGGCATGGTAGTACCGCACGCCGATGTAGGTCGCCCAGCCTACGCCGATGACGAGTAAGCAAGCCAGGAGGATCTTTGAAAGAAATTTGACTAAATCGGACATACCCAAATCCAGGATTGGACGTGATGGCTGAGGTATGAGACAGCCTTGCGCCCAGAGCATAGCGAGATTAACACCCCCGCAAGAATTGCGGAACTTTTGCGAAAATCCACCGTCTTATTAGCACTCGCCAGCGCAGAGTGCTAAAATAGCACCCAACGCTCCGAGGTCAGGAGATGCTTTGATGACAACGAGTTCTACCGCTTTGACACTGCAGCCCTCACAACTTGCCATGGCCATCTCGAATCCCGGCGCGCTGGGAACGATTGATGCCTACATTTCGACGGTCAACCGACTGCCGATGCTTTCGGCCGAGCAGGAAAGTCTGCTTGCACGCCGTTTGCGCGACGATGCGGATATCGCGGCTGCGCGCGAGTTGGTGTTATCGCATCTGCGCCTGGTGGTCTCGGTGGCACGGCAGTATCTCGGCTATGGCTTGCCCCACGCCGATCTCATTCAAGAGGGCAACGTTGGTCTGATGAAGGCGGTTAAACGCTTTGATCCAGAGCGCGGCGTCCGGCTCGTATCTTTTGCTGTCCATTGGATTAAGGCTGAAATCCACGAATACATCGTACGTAACTGGCGCATGGTCAAGGTGGCCACTACAAAGGCGCAACGTAAGCTTTTCTTTAACTTACGCAGCATGCGCCCCGATGGGCAAACCCTTGATCCTCGCCAAGTAGATGAAATTGCAGCAAATTTAAACGTACGACGTGAAGATGTTCGCGAGATGGAAGTGCGGCTGTCTGGTCGAGAAATTTCGCTCGAAAATCAGAACGATGACGACGATGCCTATGCACCGATCGCGTATCTTTCGGACAACGGTCGTGCTGACCCGACCCAGGTCCTGGCTCGCCGCGACAAAGACGCGATGCACGGTTCTGGTTTGGACAAAGCGCTTGAGCAACTCGATGAGCGCTCGCAGCGCATTGTCCGGGCGCGGTGGTTGCAAGACGACGGTGGTGCGACCTTGCACGAATTGGCAGCTGAATTTGGCGTATCTGCCGAGCGCATTCGTCAAATTGAAGTGGCCGCAATGAAAAAAATGCGAGTGGCGTTAAGCGCTTAGTTTTAAGTTGCGCGGCGCCAAAGGTCCTCTGTTAAAACGATCGAGGCCTCGAGGGTAAAGTCGCCCGCCTGCAGCATTTCATAAATTCTTGCAGGCGTGAAACAATCAATCTCCATCACCTCACCGTCACGATTTTTCGGGATCGTGCCATTTGTGAGCACGCACTCACAGGTCAAGACTTCCTCGCATTGGTAGCCCTCCGGAATTTGCCGCTGCATCCGGGCGATCTTACGCAGAGGGGTGCGAGACTGAATGTCGATCGGGTCGAGTCCAGCCTCTTCGTCTGATTCGCGCTCGAGGGCGAGCTCTGCCGGCTCTCCGGCGCTTACCAAGCCACCAACCAAGGTATCCCACATCCCAGGATCTGTGGCTTTAGTCAGGGAGCGCCGCGCGACCCAAAGTTTGCCGTCTTCTGACCAACCGCTCAGATGGACGGCTTGCGTGATGAGACCGAGTGGACGCATGACACCGCGCTCAATGACAGCAATCGGTTCGCCCCCGGCTACATTGGGCAGCACGTCCAGTAGCTCATTACGCCAGCCAGGCGTCTTGCCCGCTTGCCGCAACGTGTGGGCGATCGTCGCGAGTAAAGCGTTAAGTGCCACACCAGGCGTTTGGTCAGCACCAAAATCGGCGCGTGTCGCCGTTAAGGAGACCCCCGGAATTTTCGCAAGGGTCTCAACGGCAGGTGGGAACAGCGCACCGCAATGTTGTCCGGCAATAAACAGAGGCAGGGACCCAGAATGGGGTGGCTGCGTGCTCCGACGTACCAACGATTGAAGAAGCTGTTCGAGGTTGGTTTTTGGAGGAAAACGGGTGGACTGTTGCATCGAGATTTGTCGTCATGTGGGGTCATCTGATTGTAGTGCAGCAACATAGGCGAGTGTCCGCTATAATTGCGTCCGTTTCCATACGATACGCGGGCTTGTAAGTGCATAGCGTTGGCGTGCCTCAAGCCCTCTAATAATTCTTGTGCCGTATCTGTTTCGGTCTATTCTTGGCCAAAGACAGAGAAGCGCGATGTGTTTCGAGGTAAGCATGAAGAAGTTGAGAGGGTTGCTGGGCGCCTGTGCCATGTTTTGGATTGGTACCGTTAGTGCACAAGTTAAAGACATGCCGGGCGGTCCGCGTGTCAATCAGCTCAATCTCCCCGAGGGAGTCAACCAAATAGCCCGTGATGTTGCTTGGCTGCACTGGTTTATGCTCATTGTCTGCCTTGTAATTTTTGTGGCCGTTTTCGGCGTCATGTTTTATTCAATCTGGGCGCACCGTAAGTCAAAGGGCTATAAACCGGCAACTTTCCACGAGCACATGGGCATTGAAGTAGCCTGGACTGTCGTGCCTTTTTTGATAGTTATCGCAATGGCTTTGCCGGCAACACGCACCGTTGTTGCCATGAAGGACACAAGCGGCGCAGATCTGACGGTTAAGGTCACAGGCTACCAGTGGAAGTGGGGTTACGAGTACATCGACGGACCCGCGACTGGTGTGAAAATCCTTTCCAACCTAGCTACGCCCCGCGCACAGATTGAAGGGCGCGAGCCAAAAAGCCCAACATATTTGATGGAAGTGGATAACCCGCTGGTCGTGCCGGTGGGTAAAAAAGTCAGGGTCGCGGTCACTGCGGCTGATGTGATCCACTCATGGATGGTTCCAGATCTTGCGGTCAAACAAGACGCGATCCCAGGCTTTGTGCGTAACACGTGGTTCCGTGCTGACAAAATCGGTGAGTACCGCGGGCAATGTACCGAGCTCTGCGGTAAAGACCATGCATTTATGCCCATCGTTGTTAAGGTCGTTTCTGAGGCGGATTACGCCAAGTGGGCCGATGAGCAGAAAAAGCTGCTGGCAGCACAAGCGGATGATCCGAACAAAGAGTGGACGGGCCCTGAGCTAATTGCTCGCGGAGAGAAAGTCTACGCTGCAAACTGTGTGGCCTGCCACCAGGGTAGCGGCAAAGGTGTGATGGGCGCATTCCCGGCGCTAGATGCCAGCAAAATGGTGATGGGCCCTAAGGCGGACAACATCCAGATTTTGCTTAAGGGTAAGGCAGGTACTGCGATGCAGTCGTACGCCGCGCAGTTAAACGATGTTGAAATTGCTGCCGTGATCACGTACACACGCGCGTCTTGGACCAATGCAGGAAAGGGCCAGGATCCCGTGGTGGCACCGGCGGATATTAAGGCAGCACGATAGTTAATTTGGGGTGATACGGCCGCATATTGTTGCGGCTGTTCGTCAAGATGCGCTGATCACCAACAAGAGCCTTTGGTGACAGCTTAAAGCGGGATAGGAGTCCAACATGAGTAGCGTTCCAGCAGATCACGTAGCAGGTCACGGTCACGGAGATAGTCATGGCCATGGTCATGACCATGCACACGACCACGACCATCACGGCCCATCCTTGCATGGCTGGCGACGTTGGTTGTTCGCAACGAACCACAAAGATATCGGAACGATGTACCTGATTTTCTCGTTCACGATGCTCATGGTCGGGGGCGTTTTAGCGCTGTTGTTGCGCACCGAGCTTTTTCAGCCGGGCCTACAGTTTTTCCGCCCTGAGCTGTTCAACCAGTTCACAACAATGCACGGTCTGATTATGGTGTTCGGCGCTATCATGCCAGCCTTCGTTGGCTTTGCGAACTGGATGATCCCCTTGCAGATCGGTGCCTCCGATATGGCTTTTGCGCGGATGAATAACTTCAGTTTCTGGCTTTTGCCGGTTGCTGGTATTTTGCTGACAAGTTCGTTTTTTGTACCAGGTGGCGCGACGGCTGCAGGCTGGACGCTTTATGCGCCATTGACTGCACAAATGGGTCCAGGCATGGATCTGACTATTTTCGCGGTGCACATTATGGGTGCTTCGTCGATTATGGGTGCGATCAACATCGTTGTGACCATCTTGAATATGCGCGCACCGGGCATGACTTTGATGAAGATGCCCCTGTTCTGTTGGACATGGCTCATCACGGCCTATTTGTTGATTGCTGTGATGCCCGTTTTGGCGGCTGCAATCACAATGGTCTTGACCGACCGCCACTTCGGCACCGGCTTCTTTAATGCCGCTGTTGGTGGTGACCCTGTGCTGTACCAGCACATTTTCTGGTTCTTCGGTCACCCCGAGGTCTACATTATGATTTTGCCGGCGTTTGGAATTGTCTCGGCAATTATCCCCGCCTTCGCGCGTAAACAGTTGTTCGGTTATGCCTCCATGGTTTACGCGACAGCATCGATCGCGATCCTGTCGTTTATCGTTTGGGCGCACCATATGTTTGCAACCGGGATGCCGGTGACCGCTCAGCTTTATTTTATGTATGCAACGATGTTGATTGCCATACCTACGGGCGTGAAAATTTTTAATTGGGTTGCAACGATGTGGCGTGGTTCCATGACCTTTGAAACCCCCATGTTGTTCTCGATTGGTTTTATTTTCGTATTCACGATTGGCGGATTTACCGGGCTGATCTTGTCCATGGCTCCAATCGACATCCAGGTCCACGACACGTATTACGTGGTTGCCCACTTTCATTACGTGTTGGTTGCGGGCTCGCTGTTTGGATTATTTGCTGGTACGTATTATTGGCTGCCCAAGTGGTCCGGCTACATGTACGATGAGCGCCTGGGTAAGTGGCACTTTTGGATGAGCATGATTTCGTTCAACATCACGTTCTTCCCAATGCACTTTATGGGCTTGGCTGGAATGCCGCGTCGCTATGCAGACTACGCTGCGCAGTTCACAGACTTCCACCAGATTGCAACGATCGGTGCATTCTGGTTTGGCTTGTCGCAACTCTTGTTCTTGTACATTGTGTTGAAATCCTACGCTGGTAAGGGCGAGCGAGCCCCGGCTAAGCCGTGGGAAGGCGCTGAAGGTTTAGAGTGGACGGTGCCCTCGCCTGCGCCATTCCATACTTTCGAAACACCCCCTC
>JBILJY010000155.1:0-6228 GCA_044376975.1 Burkholderiaceae bacterium
TTGATAAAAACGCCAGCGATTCGTGCCCGATCCGACGCCTTACCCGTTTCTTTTTCTACAATCGAAGCAAGAATCAAGGCTTCGTAGGGAGACCGAAGAGGGAGCCCTTCTTGTCGGCCCTGCCAAACCTTTTCTAAGACTCTCTGCTGGGTACGAGCGGCTCGTTCTAGAAGCTCTGTGTCTGGCGTTCCAATTGAGAATATATATGTATCCGGAAATAACAATCCCTCGGGTGGGTAGGATTTAAGCGCAGTCCCACCTTGAATTAATCGAGGAATATCCTGGTCCGACCAGGGAGGATCTGATTTTTTTATGTCCGGGCTCGATAAAATGGCTGCGCGGACTTGCCTTAGTGTCCAGCCCTCCACGATTGTAATTTGCCGTGACGTGACTTCCCCAAGCGCGATGCGGCGCAGCACATCCCAGACGCTATCTCCACGGGCGATCTGATAGCCGCCCGCCTTAAGTTTTTTATCAAGCTCCGTGGCCCTGGCAAGCATTGCAAAGGCGCCCGAATTAACCGGAACGCCAGCTTGATTGAGTATCCGCGCAATCGTTGCAGGCGTGGCGCCCGCAGGAACAAGCAGATCAACCTTGGCGCTCGGCAGTTCCAGCGGACGAGTGACCCATTGGTAACCCGCAGCACCTACCGCGCCAAGCAACACAACGACAGGCAATACCAGATAAAGGAGAAGTTTATTGAGCAGTTTCATGAGGTTGACAGTTTAATATGCCTTGCGTAAGTTCCAATCGTTTTACCTATTAAAAGTCCCATGCATCCATTTTTTCAGTACACGACGACCCATACCGACGCGCATCCAAGCCTTAAGACGCCATCGGAAGCCATTACCATCCACCGTCTTGAGGATGGTCTCACAGTGCTGTCTGTAACGGGTGAAGATGCTCTTAGTTTTCTTCAGGGTCAAATCACCAACGATCTCGCAGCGCGTGGTACGGAGGCCGCATGTTTAGCTGGCTACTGCACGGCGCAGGGACGCTTATTGGCAACTGCAGTTTTTAGCCAAAGCCCTTCGCACGCCGCTGCGCAGGCGGCACAGGCTACACAGTCGCACGAGATTTCCATGCTTTTGCGCAGCGATATCGCGACAGCGGTAGCGAAGCGCCTATCGATGTTTGTACTTCGCTCAAAGGTAAAGATAGCGCCATCCGCTTACGCAGCCGCTGGGGTCTGTGCACCCAACAGCAAGGTAGACATGCTCACGGCAGCCTTAGGTCACAGCCTGCCTCTCACGCCTTGGCAGACCATGCACGCCCAGACCGGCATCTGGATCGCAGCACCCACACCGCCTGGTTTCCATCGCTGGTGGTGGCTAGCAGCGCAACATGCTTCTGAGCCAAGCCAATTCAATTGGCCGGGCTTGGGCACGGTTCTAAGCTTGGCAGACACAAAGAAATGGTTCACAACAGATATTCAGCTTGGACTGCCTTGGGTTGAAGCAAAAACCCAGGATCTTTTCATTCCTCAGACGCTCAATCTCGATTTAATTGAGGGCGTCAGTTTCACCAAGGGCTGCTATCCTGGTCAGGAGATTGTGGCGCGGAGTCACTACCGGGGCACGCTTAAGCGCCGCATGACGCTCGCGCGCGTAGAGACCTTGCTCGGCACAGACATGACACCTGGCCTAGACATCTATGAGGGCGATCAGCCTTGCGGGCGCGTGATCAACCTATCAAGCGAGGGCGAACAGTCTTGGTTACTCATTGAGGCGCCCTTCGACGCGTTGAATCGCAATGCGCTGTTACTCGGCAGCCCAACTGGACCTCGCGTACTGCTAGCGTCGCTTCCTTACGAGATCCGTCCGTTACAAACCTAACGTGACTTACTGTGAGTCGCGTTTGATCAAATTAACAATGCTCGAGAAGTCCAGCTTCCCGCTGCCTTGGGAGCTATGCATCGCAAACAAATTTCGTGCGAGCTCGCCCAACGCAATGACCGACTGAGTACTGACGGCAGCTTCAGCCGCGAGACCCAGGTCTTTGAGCATCAGGTCCACCCCAAAACCACCGGCATAGCCTTTAGATGAGGGAACGTTCTCCATGACACCGGGCCAGGGGTTGTAGAGCTCAATCGCCCAGTTGCGGCCAGAGCTCTTCGCGATGATCTCAGAAAGCACTTTGGGGTCTAAGCCGTTGGCCACACCTAGCGCCAGCGCCTCGGCTGTACCTGCCATGGTGATACCGAGCAGCATATTGTTTGCGATCTTGGCCACCTGTCCGGCACCGGCTGCACCGGCGTGGAAAATGTTTTTACCCATTTTCTCTAACAAAGGACGGGCGCGTTCTAGATCAGTGGCCTCGCCGCCAACGATAAAAGTCAGTGTCCCCGCAAGCGCACCACCGGTACCACCCGAAACTGGGGCATCGATCATCGCTAGGCCACGCTCCGACGCTGCGCGTGCAACTTTCCGTGCCGAATCAGCGGCAATGGTGCTGCAGTCGATAATGAGGGCCTTAGATGGAATCTTTGCCAGCAAACCCTCGGCACCCAGGTAGACCCCTTCGACGTGCTTGCTTGCTGGCAACATCGTGATTACCACATCCGCATCAATGACGGCATCGCTCGCCGATTTAGCAGCACTTGCACCGCCGGCGACTAGCTGAGCAACCGACTCAGCAACCAAATCAAACACCTTAAGGCTAAACCCACCCTTGATGAGATTCAGTGCCATGGGGGCACCCATATTTCCTAATCCAATGAAGGCAACACGTGTCATGACAACTCTCCTAGTGTGTGTAATGGGTGCTTGAACGGCGGCACTGGTAAGGTAAAGAATTTTTCGACCCAATCCGCACTTGCATCCTGAAGTGTCGCTGGATTCCATTTCGGCTGTTTATCTTTATCGATCAACAACGCCCGTATGCCCTCAGCAAAGTCTCCATGCGATGCGGCCATCAAGCCCGCAATCCACTCGGTGCGAAATACCTGCGCAAGCGACATGCGCTTCGTACGTTCAAGCAACGCAAAAGTTAGTCTTGCCGAGCCTGGTGAACCAGACGCAAAGGTTTTGGCCGCACGTTGCAACCAGGGGTCTTCTTGCGCGGCAAGCGCCAAGAGGTTTACCGCCACTTGGTCCAAACTCGACGAGACACAAGAGCGTTGAATCAAGGCTTGATGCGTCTGTAACGGACCGACTAACGGAGTAGGTTGCGTGGCCGACTGGGCGAGAAGCTGGTGCAGCTTCGTATGATTACGCGTGAGCGCCAAATTGCGGTCATCGCGAAAGTTCGACTGCTGTCCGGCAGCGCACGCTACCCAACTCGCAGAAGCAATTGCCTGCGTTAACGCATCCCACTTGCCACGCTCGATATGATAATCGGCTAAGCCCGCAAATAGCGCATCGGCCGCACCGACCTGAGCACCGGTCAGCCCCATAAATAGTCCGGTTTTTCCCGGTAGTCGATTTAGCAGCCAAGTCCCTCCTACATCTGGAAATAGGCCGATTGATATCTCTGGCATCGCCAAGCGCGAGGTCTCGGTGACGACGCGGTGACTTGCTCCCATCATCAGACCCATTCCGCCACCCATCACAATGCCATCGCCCCAAACGAGTACTGGTTTGGGAAAGGTATGCAGCCGATAGTCCAGTGCGTACTCTTCCGCAAAAAACGTGCCCGCATATACATTTGCAGTTGGCGCAAGACCTGCATATTCGAGCATACTGTGATGCAGCGCATGAAGATCACCACCTGCACAGAAGGCTTTGTCGCCTGCACCCTTTAAAATCACCAACGCTACCTTCGAGTCGGTTGCCCAATGCTCAAGCTGAGTCGCCAACAAACGCGTCATATCCAGCGTCAACCCATTCAAGGTCTTTGGAGCGTTAAGCGTAGCCACACCCGCAGACATTCCGCCGGCACATGGGATAGTCGAAAAAACGACAGGGCTCTCATCAAGCTGGCTCATTCCAGTATCAATCCTTTCTCTAGTAACTGTTGGGCAATAATCACGCGCATGATTTCATTCGTACCCTCAAGAATTTGATGCACGCGCGTATCGCGTACCAAACGTTCAAGGGGATAGTCCTTCAGGTATCCGTATCCACCGAGAAGTTGCTGTGCATCCAAGCAGACAGAAAAACCTGCGTCCGTTGCAAAACGTTTAGCCATCGCGCTATAAACGGTCGCCTCTGACGAGTCGGCATCAAGCTTGCACGCGGCTAAGCGAACCATTTGCCTTGCGGCCACGACTTGAGTTGCCATGTCTGCATACTTGAACTGCAACGCTTGGAACTGAGTCAAGTCCTTGTTAAATTGCTTCCTACCTCGCATGTAATCGCGGGCGACGTTCATTGCACCTTGCGCAGCACCTACTGAGCAGGTTGCAATATTGATGCGCCCGCCTACAAGCCCCTTCATCGCGAGTTTGAAACCCTCTCCCTCCTTTGCAAGCAAGCAATGTGCGGGCACCTCTACATTGTCGAACGTAATCGCGCGGGTCGACTGACTATTCCAGCCCATCTTGAGCTCTTTGCGGCCATAACTGATGCCAGGCAAGTCAGCAGGAACCGCAAACGCTGAAATACCACCGGCACCACCCGCCCCAGTGCGCGCCATCACTACCAACAACTCGGTCTCGCCAGCGCCTGAAATAAACGCCTTCGCCCCATTCAGGAGGTAAAAATCCCCTTGCCTTTGAGCTGAAGTCTTCAACGAGGCTGCATCCGAGCCCGCGCCAGGCTCGGTGAGGCAATAAGAAGCCAACTTGGTTCCGCCGGCTAATGCCTCGCCCCACTGCTCGAGGAGTTTTGGCGATCCCCAGGTTCCAACCATCCACACGGCCATGTTGTGTATCGTCAGAAAGGCGGTGGTCGAGGGATCCACCGCAGCCAACTCTTCAAACACAATCGAGGCGTCCAGTCGTGACAATCCCAAGCCACCCATTTCCGTAGGCGCATAGAGCCCACAAAAGCCAAGTTCACCCGCACGCCTAAAGGCGTCAACGGGGAATATGCACTCCTGATCCCAGCGTGCTGCGTATGGCGCGAGCTCGCCTTGGGCAAACTCACGCGCAAGCTGTGCGAAGGCTTGTTGCTCTTGAGTCAGTTCAACATCCATACAACCTCCGGTCTACTTTTCAGCAAAAAAGTCAAACAGCGGTAACTACCTTATCTTGCCTCAGACAGTACGATCCGCTATCGGGACTCTATTTTTTGTTTGACGTACCTTCTGACGATGTGCAGCGCGTCTACGACGCGCCACCTTAGGCTCAACCACAAGCGCCCGATACAGTTCTACCCTATCGCCATCGCTAAGACGAGCACAAAGATCGCACTTCACTCCAAAAATACCCACTGTCACAGCCTCATCAACGAGCATACCAAACCCGAGGTGCTCACGCGCTTGACTCAGTGCATCCTGCACCAGTGAGCCCTCGGCTAGCATTAACGTGACTTCTCGACATGTTCGAGCCTGGGCGTAACACACGATGACCTGAATCCAGTTACCGGACAGCGAGGGCAAGTTCAAGAGCCGTCTCCGTAGTACTGCGCTGCGCGTTGCGTGAAGGAATCGATGAAGCTTGTCGCGATTCGATTAAAGACCGGCCCAACAACGACTTCAAGCGCTCGGCTAGAGAACTCGTAACGCAAGGTAAACAACACCTTGCACGCATTGTCTGCCAAAGGCATAAACTTCCACTCGCCATCGAGCGCCGAAAAAGGCCCTTTTACTAAGGACAACGCGATACGGTTGGGGAACTCATGGGTATTATTGGTTGTAAAGGTATGTTTAAGGCCGGCAATCGCAATCGTGATTGATGCCTGCATTCCAGACGCATCCTGTCTATCGACGGAGGCGCCACCGCACCAAGGCATGAATTCTGGGTATTTTTGAACATCCGCAACTAAGTTAAACATCTGGCTTGCGCTGTGCGGAACCAAAACGGAGCGCTCGACTGTGTGCATGCTGTCTTGTGATTGGCTAGAATGCAGACATTTTAGCGGCAGTCGTACGATATGTGCGCTCGGCCCTTGCCATTTGACTAAGGTTAGAGGCGATCATGATTGTGCGCAACAACCGACGTTCTGGCATCTTTCTTTTAGCCGTAATTGTGGTTCTAGGGCTCTTGACCAGCTGTTCCATGAAGGACTGGCCAGCATTTCTCGGCTTGATGGAGCAAGAGCACACAAACCCAAGCGATGCAGTACCCCCACTACCCATCTGGCCAAGCATCACGCAGCACTACCAATTGCCAGCGATCAGTACACC
>JBILJY010000157.1:0-6210 GCA_044376975.1 Burkholderiaceae bacterium
GGTTACTCCATGAATACGCCGAGTATCTTGTCCTCGCTTGGTTTTTCGACTGCTGTCGATTGGCCAAATGACGAGGTACCCTTTTTGTTCGGTGAAGACCGCAAGTTGCTGATTATCCCCCCCGCTGCGGAGCTGGATGACGCGCAAATGGTTGTTGGAAGACGCTTGCAGTCGCCACGCTGGTGTGGGCATCTTGCTGAGGCCTTGTCGTATTGGAAAGATCAGGCGTTGACCGGATCCGTGCTCGTGCTGCCGTTACATGCATGGATCAGTGGCGCACCCCATCGATTCACGAACCTTAGGCAGACACTCACTGCATTTGATGCGCAGTCCTTTTGGCAGGCTACACCGCTTGAGATCGAGGCAGTCTGGCGTAAGAAGCATTAGGGCGACGGAGCTGGGTGTTCCCGAATCCAGTGACGGGCGATATCGATACGCCGGGCCACCCAAACAGCATCGTGTTGCATGACATAGTCCAAGAACGCAGCCAGCGCACGCGCACGGCCAGGGCGACCAGAGATACGAGCGTGCAGTCCGACTGACATGATCTTTGGCTTGTTCACTCCCTCGTCATAGAGCTGATCAAACGTTGCTTTTAAGTAGGAGAAAAAATCATCACCTGTTGAAAAACCAGCAGGGGAAGAGTACTTCGCGTCGTTGGCGTCCATGGTGTATGGGACGACCAGATGGTTCTTACCTGACACAGTCACCCAGTAAGGTAGCTCGTCGTTATAGGCATCCGAATCGTATAGAAAGCCTCCTTCTTCGACGATCAGCCTGCGTGTGTGTTCTCCGGCTCCATATCTGCAGTACCAGCCAAGTGGACGTTGACCCGTCAATCTTTGAATAGACTGCACAGCCCTTGCGATATGTTCGCGTTCTTGTTCTTCCGTTAAGCGAAAGGGCTCTTCCCATCTCCATCCGTGGCAGCAGACGTCGTGATCTGCCCGTGCAACCGCTTCAGCGACCTTAGGGTTGCGTTCCAGTGCACGCGCGGCACCAAAGAGTGTCAAGGGTAGGTTGCGTTCTGCAAAAAGATCGAGAATACGCCAGACCCCAACGCGACTGCCGTACTCGTACAGCGATTCGAAAGCCAGATCGCGGATGCCAGCAGGCACACGACCTCCGGTCGTTTCAGAAAGGCCGGTCTCGTTGCGTGCATCACCATCTAGAACGCTGGCCTCAGCACCCTCTTCATAATTTAAGGCAAACTGAACAGCTACCCTGGCTTGCCCCGGCCATTTTGCATCTGGAAGACTGTTGGCGTATCCGACGAAGTCGCGCATTGCTATTGCCTCAAGTAAAGTCTAAAGAAGATAGAACGTTTGATGCAAATGGATTCAATGACTGTTGCTCCCTCTTCTGTGAAAAGATCGCTCAATTGAAAAAGTCGCAAAGCCCTGAGCTTTACGACCTTTTTAAAAATTGGTGCCGATGAACGGAATCGAACTGTCGACCTTCTCATTACGAATGAGCTGCTCTACCAACTGAGCTACATCGGCACTAAGCGAAAAATTATAGCAGAGCGGTTATGCCGCTCTCAAATCGCTAAGGCTGGCAAATCGACCCATCTACGCTCGCTATTGCTGCGATAGCAGGCGTCGACCAATTGGATGCCTTTTGCGCCTGCTCGCAAGGGTGAGGGGAATGCGCCGTCTTCCATGACGTGTTTTAAAAACAATTCCCAGCCCGCACGGTAAGAGTTGTTGTAGAGCGCGACATCAGGCACTTCGAGCCATTGCGCATCAAAGTTTTCAGTCGTTGGGGTGTCGATACTCCAGACGGGTTTAGGCGTGGCGGCCATGGGCTGGATGTAGCAGCGATACAGGCCGGCGAGAGCGGAACCCTGTGTGCCATCCACTTGAATTGTTAGGATGTCATCGCGTTTGATGCGCGAGGCCCAGGACGCATTGACCTCAACCAACGCGCCGTTTGCCAGTTCAAACGTGGCTAACACGACGTCTTCAACGTCCACATCATAGGGGCGGCCTTGCTCATCCAGACGCTTGGGTGTTGCAGTTTTGGTGCGACACGAAACCGATTTGATATCGCCGATCAGCGTATCCACGATATAGCGCCAGTGTGGGAACATGTCTAAGACCAGGCCGCCACCATCGCGCTTGCGGTAGTTCCAGCTCGATCTTTGCGCCGGATGAATCGTGCCGTCAAAGACCCACCAGCCAAAGTCGATTTTTGCCTGCAGGATTTCACCGAAATAGCCAGACTCTTTAAGCTTACGCAGCTTGAGTAGACTTGGCAAAAAAAGCTTGTCCTGTACCGTGCCATTTTTGAGTTTGAGTTTTTCAGCCATGCTGGCTAAATCAAGCGCCTGCTCGAAGGTCTCGGCAATTGGTTTCTCAAGATAAATATGTTTGCCTGCACGCAGCGCCGACGCCGCGCGCTCATAGCGTCCAGCGGTCACGCTTGCGTCAAAGTATATTTCATTTGCCTTGTCCGCCAGAAAAGCGTCGCGGTCAGTGCTCCACGCTATGTTGTGCTGGCCAGCGAGCGCTTGCAGCTTGTCGGCATTGCGACCCAGTAAAACCGGCTCCGGCATCAGGCGGTCGCCATTCTTCAGCAGTAGTCCGCCTTCTTTCCGAATATTCAGCAGGGCACGCAAGTGCTGGTTATTTCCCAGTCGACCGGTTGCGCCTTCAACGATAATTTGAATTTTTCTTGTGGACATTTTTTAACACCTATTGCGAAACTGTATGGGCAACAAAAGAAAATTCGCAGGGTGGCCCATCTGCGACATGCATGGTGCGTTGTTCTAGGTCGATAAGGACGGCACCCGTAGTCATGGTCTGCTTTGCAGGTGCCTGCTTGGGATCTGGATGTCGGCACAGTGCATGCGGAAAACTAAAGTGATCGCTCATTGCAGCGATCATTGTCGCGACATCAATTGAGCGCTCACCTTTTTCGAGCAGACGTCGCATACGCGCTGCACGAAAGAGCGTGCCAGGGCTGACTTTTTCCATTTGCGAGTCACCATGGCCTGCGCCAAGGAAGTGATTTGAATGCGTCACGATCCCTTGCTGCGGTAACAAGTAAGAGACATGATTTGGACTTGTTTCTAAGTCGATGATCTCACCCTGCGCGCCACCAATGACAAAGTTCGCAGAACAAGTGCGTTTGGTTGCAACGATGGGACTCAGTGCGTTGGCATAACAATCTTCATCCAAAACTTCGCGGCAACGCATGTGGAAGGGCTTTTGATAGGGGTTGGAGCCATCTAGGTGCGAAGCTAGGCCGTTTTCGACTAAGCCGATTCCTAGTTCGTTCACGCCCATCTTTCCGCCGACAATTCCTGCCTCGGTCATGCACACAAGACTTGGTTTGTTTTTGCGTTGAATACGCAATACGAGTGTGCGTTGGTGTACCCCAGCAATCCAGTCCCAGTTTTGACCGAGCCAAGTATGGCCATCCGCAGTCACATCGGACAATAGCCCAAAGGTCGTGCACCCATCTGTCTCGTTTGTGGCTTGCTCTTGTTTGCGAGCATCTTTACCAAAAATCATGAAGGCGATTTCGTATCGCGCATTGAGCAGTGCGATCGCTGCAGCCGATTGAGCAGAGCCTTTTGCAAGGCCTAGCATCTCTTCGGCATATTCGGCATTTTGTGATTCCATCGCGTGTTGCCAACGCATTGCCTCTTCTAGTGCTTCGGCGCGGGGTAGGCCTGACGCTTCAAAACGGAGCAAATATGTTTCTACGTTAGCCGCGACGTCCGAGGCGAAGTGCTCGCCGTGTTTAAGGCCGCGTTCGTACGCATTGTCGCCAACCGTGATGGCTGGCATGTGTTTACGACTTGTCATTGATTAACCTGCTCATGCATGACTTTATAAAGTTCCCGGTTGATCTCGGCGACAAGCATTAAAAATGCGTCGGACAGACGAGTTTCCTCAGTGCGAGGTCGGGGTAAGTCGATCTCGTAGATTCGATGTATACGTCCGGGACGCGCCGACATCAGGACAACACGATCGGACAGAAAGACTGCTTCTGCTAACGAGTGCGTAACAAAAACAACGGTCTTTTGATATTGCTGCCAAATGCGCATCAGTTCAAACGCCATCCGGTCTCGCGTGATTTCATCAAGGGCGGCGAAGGGTTCGTCCATCAGCAACACCGAAGGGTCGAGCGCCAGCGCACGTGCAAGGGCTGCGCGCTGTTGCATGCCACCGGATAGTTGATGGGGTAGTTTGTTTTCGAAACCTTTGAGCCCAACGATTTCAATCAGTTTCGCAATATCGATTGATTCTGTCACACCCGCATTCTCTTTGCGCTGACGGACCAAGTCGCGTAAGAGGCAGACGTTTTTTTCAATCGTTAGCCAAGGCATTAAATTAGCCTGTTGGAACACGAGACCAATTCGACCAGCTTGACGCAGCACCGAGGGCGCTGCCCCATCTATCCGCACAGCGCCAGCTGTCGGTGGCATGAGGTCGGCTAGTACCTTTAGTAATGTGCTTTTGCCGCAGCCTGATGGACCAACCAAGGACACAAATGCGCCAGCATGGATGCTCAGGTCGACAGGGGCGAGTGCGCGCACAGACTCAACGGAGCCCACTCCATACGTAACCTCTACGGCTTCGATTTGGATGCCTTGCGCATCCAGACGCTTCGATTCGACCATCACCTTACTTCGCGGGTTGTTTGACGACTTGCGCAAGAGTCTTGGCTTCATCAAGGCTATTTATGATTGCATTGGTGTACATCGAGTTTGCCGTTGGCTTTTTAGGCAGGTCGCCGCCGTTGGCTAAGATGTCAATCGATGATTGCCACTTGGCATCCGTCATGAGGCCAAATCGCTCAGCGTAGTCAGGGGTGTTGTACAGATCATAGATCATGCGTAGTTTGCGTGACTCGAGCTTGAGGTCGCGGTCCGGAGATACAGCAACAATTTCTTTCATTGCAGTTTCAACGTTGCCATGCGTCCAGATCAGGCTCTTGATTGTCGCACGCACAAAACGTTTGACAAGGTCCGGATTCTTTTTCAATAGCGCATCACTTGTGTAAATAACAGTTCCATAAAACTGAACGCCGTAGTCACGCACCGGCATCACGTTGACGGGGAAACCTCTTCCTTCAAGGGTGAGCGCTTGACCAAACGAATAGCCAAAAAGCCCGTCGACTTGTCCAGCCGCCAACATTTGTACTTCGGCACCGCGCGCAACGGTAACGAACTCAACGTCTTTGCGGGTCAGGCCTCCTGCGGTGAGCACCGGTTCAATGAGACCAATCACGTTTGCCTGAAACCATGCCAGTTTCATGCCTTTCATTTTTTCTGGCGAAGTGATGCCGGCCTTCTTATGCGTAATGACAGAAAATGGATTGTCTGGTTGGTCAGCCATCACCGCAATGATCGGTAAGCCACTACCTTTTGCTTTGACGAACGCATCAGCATTCGTTACACCAAACTGTTCACGTCCTGTTGCAATAAACACTTCGTTTTGTTGTCCAGCTGACGGGGGACGAATCTCGAGATCGATACCTTCCTCTTTATAGAAGCCTTGAGCACGACCACCAAAGTATTGCGCGTGCATACCCCAGGGTGTGAAGTTGATGCGCAAGACCACTTTATCTAAGGCTTGAGCTTGTTGTGCAAGTGAAGGTGCAGGCGTGACGCATAGCAAAGCAAAAGCAACAAGCGATACGTTTCGCAGCATCGACCAAGTCGTTCCGAGTGTTGTGAGCCTCATGATATTTTCCTTAAACGTGCGAAGTGGAGTCGTTTAGGCCGGTGCGCCACGACATGCGCGCCTCGATCCAAGACATGAAGTTAAAAAACAAAGTGCCGATCACCGCAAGAGAGATGATGGCAGCAAACGAGCGTGCCGTATTAAAATTGAAGCTTCCAGACAAGACCAAATAGCCGAGCCCGTTTGAGGCCGCAAGCCATTCGGCCACAATTGCGCCTAGCACCGCGAGCGTGGTGGCGATGCGTAGGCCCGCAAAGATATAGGGAATGGCGTAGGGCAGTCGCAGCCTAAACAGCATCTGCCGTTCGTTAGCTGCAACAGAACGAAAGACATCTGCCAGACCACGATCGACTTCTTTGAAACCTGCCATTGTGTTGATCACAATTGGAAAAAAAGCGATCGACATCACTACCGCGATCTTAGAACCAGTACCCGCCCCAATCCATACAAGAATGAGTGGCGCGATCGCAATCTTCGGCACGCTTTGAAGACCAACAAATATGGGCATAAT
>JBILJY010000156.1:0-6210 GCA_044376975.1 Burkholderiaceae bacterium
GCTTGCCTTCTGTGCGCAGCTTATTGATCGCTTGAGTCTTTGTATTGGGCGGATTTTTTGAAAAATACCCTAGGTTCACACCGAGAGTGTTTTGTGCGACTAGCGTGAAGTGTCCCCAGCTATCAATGAAGCCAGGCATGAGGGTAGTGCCCTTGAGGTCATGCAACGTGGAGTTGGAACCCGCAAGGGTGAGGGCTTGACTCTTATCTCCCACGAATAGAATCCTGTCGTTCTGCACGACTAGCGCTTCGACATATTGTGGGCTGTCGCCTTGCATCGTAAGTATTTCGCCGTTGAAATATACAGTCGAGGTATTTGCAACGGCTGCAAAAGAACAGCAAGCTACGAAGAAACCCACAATCTTTTGTTTGATATTCATAACTTTCTCAATAAGCTACCCAATTAATGGGGAAACGACCTTGTATAGCAACCACCGGACCCCAAGCCAACTTTATTTTTTCGTCTCAAGCCGATCATATAAGCTTTGCTGCCGTTATTGATGTCTTTCCTGCTAACGGATACATTATTTCTATAATAGTCGTACATCAAGGAAGGGCATCCAAGATTAAACTTCGGTCAAGCATCTGGAAAAATCTTACTACTCTTATAAAGAAAGGATCATTCAAAGCATATGTCGATCAATATTGGATTTTTACTATTCCCGAACCTCACACAGCTCGACTTGACGGGTCCTGCCCAAGTACTCAGCCGAATCCCGGGAGCCAAGGTCCACTTGATATGGAAATCAATCGAGCCGATATTGACGGATGTTGGCTTTACGATAAACCCCACAACAACGTTTGCTGACTGCCCGCAGCTTGACGTGATCTGCGTACCAGGGGGCTCTGGTATAAACGAGCAAATGGTAGATCAAGAAACGCTGAATTTCCTGCGTCACCAAAGTCAACATGCAAAATACATTACGTCAGTTTGCAATGGGTCACTTATCCTTGCGGCTGCAGGCTTGCTTGTCGGCTACAAGAGTGCCTGCCACTGGATGTGGAGCAGCTACCTTGAAAGATTTGGTGTGCAAGCTGTTGATGCGCGCGTTGTCAGAGACCGCAATCATTTCTCCGGCGGAGGCGTGACGGCCGGGATTGATTTTGCATTGACACTCGCGGCCGAAATTGCCGGGGAAGAGGTTGCTAAAAGAATCCAACTCGCCCTTGAATATGATCCGCAGCCTCCCTTTAATTGTGGCACGCCCACTAAAGCTGGATCTGAGATTGTCGAGAAGGTGCTTCTTTTACAAGCCGAACGCATCAAGCGGATTGAACAAAATATTGTTATTGCCGCGCGAGCGCTTGGACAACAAACCGCTACATAACTGTTGCCGCGGCTTTAGCGCGGGCCAGATGTAGTTTTCTGTAGCTATCGATTAAGCGGTGATGCCTGTCGAGCCCTTCAAGCTTTGAGCCGGTCGGAGTGAGTCCGTAGAAGTTTACACTTCCATCTACTGATCCCAACACGGCATCCATCCTTTGATCTCCGAACATTCGCCGGAAGTTAACGATGTAGTCATCAAGCTCAAGTTCGCTATCAAGCAGGACCTCTAACACCGCATTGACGGACTGATAAAACAACCTGCGCTCGATTGTATTGTCGTTGTATTGTAGAAATGCACCCACTAAAGCATGTGCTTCTTCAAACCGTTTTAAGGCAAGTTGAATCAACAGCTTTAACTCTAGAACGGTAAGTTGACCCCAGGGTGTGTTCTCGTCGAATTCAATGCCGATTAAGGTAGCGATGTCGCCATACTCGTCGAGCTCGTTATTCTCTAAACGGTCAAGTAGTGCACTGAGCTTGGCGTCAGTTAGGGTGTTTAGATTCAAAATATCAGTACGGAATAACAAAGCCTTGTTAGTGTTATCCCAGATCAGATCCTCGACTGGATAAATCTCAGAATAGCCTGGCACCAGGATACGACACGCAATCGCACCTAACTGGTCATATACCGCCATATACGTCTCTTTCCCCATTGATTGGAGTATGGCGAGTAACGATGCGGCTTCCTCGGTATTAGAGCGTTTGCCCTGATCAGTGAAATCCCACTCCACAAACGCGTAAGCGGATTTTGAGCTGAAAAAACGCCACGACACAATGCCGCTGGAATCAATAAAGTGTTCAACAAAATTATTGGGCTCCGTCACGGCCTCACTTGAGAATGTGGGTGGCGGTAAATCGTTCAAGCCCTCCAGGCTGCGTCCCTGCAGAAGCTCGGTCAGGCTTCTTTCTAATGCGACCCCAAAGCTTGGGTGCGCGCCGAAGGAGGCAAAAACACTGCCTGTTCTTGGATTCATCAAGGTTACGCACATCACGGGATACATGCCACCCAGCGAAGCATCCTTTACCAAAATCGGGAAACCCTGACTCTCTAGCTCACGAATGCCGGCAAGAATATTGGGATACTTTGTAAGTACCTCCAACGGCACATCAGGCAAAGCGATTTCGTCTTCTAAGATTTCTCGTTTTACCGCGCGCTCAAAAATCTCTGACAGACATTGCACCTGTGCTTCGGCTAACGTATTGCCTGCACTCATGCCGTTACTGACGTACAGGTTTTCAATCAAGTTGGAAGGAAAGTAAATAGTCTTGCCGTCGGACTGTCGTACATAAGGGAGAGAACAGATACCGCGCTGTACATTGCCAGAATTCGTATCCACCAAATGGGAGCTACGCAGTTCGCCGTCAGGATTAAAAATTTCTAGGCAATAGTCATCTAGAATCTCTTTTGGCAGCGAATCGGCTTTTCCTGATTTGAACCAGCGCTCATTGGGGTAATGGACGAAGGACTTATTGGCAATATCGTCCCCCCAAAATGCACCGGCGTAAAAATGATTAGTGCTCAGGCGCTCGATGTACTCGCCTAATGCTGAAGCCAAAGCGCTCTCTTTGGTTGCTCCTTTCCCATTGGTAAAACACATCGGCGAGTGCGTATCACGTATATGTAGGGACCACACATTGGGAATGAGATTGCGCCAAGAAGCTATCTCGATCTTGATCCCAAGATTTGCTAACCAAGCAGACATCTTGGCGATGGTTTGCTCTAGCGGTAGATCCTTGCCTTCAATGTAGGTGTTTGCGCCAGACTGGGAGTCTAAGGTCAGCAATGCCTGTGCATCTGCGTCTAGATTCTTGACTTCTTCAATCACAAATTGTGGGCCGGCCTGTACCACTTTCTTTACTGTGCAGCGCTCGATCGAACGCAAAATGCCTTGGCGATCATGGGCAGAAATGTCTTCTGGCAATTCAACTTGAATTTTGAAAATCTGTTGATACCGATTCTCTGGGTCGACAATATTGTTCTGCGACAGGCGGATGTTTTCAGTGGAGATCTTGCGAGTGTCGCAATACAGCTTCACAAAATACGCGGCACACAAGGCTGAGGAAGCCAGAAAATAATCGAACGGACCTGGAGCTGAGCCATCACCCTTATATCGAATGGGTTGATCGGCGACCACTGTGAAGTCATCGAACTTGGCCTCAAGACGTAGCTTGTCGAGAAAGTTAACCTTGATTTCCATAGGAGCTTTTCCAAAAATACTGCTGAAATACAAGGTTGGACTACCAGAGTCGGTAGCCGTTGAGATAGTTAACCCGAGTTAAGCACTAAAGCTAATCTAGATTAGGGAGGTCTAGGCGGCAATATATTTACTTCGGAAATACAGTCTTCCAGTCCGTTTTCATATCTACCACTAGCCACCCCTGTTTTTTTGATAGATTCAATGCTTGATCCAGCTTGCCGATATGAGACAGGCGATCATAGGCAACCTCGCGTTCGGCATCTGTATGATGAATAATTACACCAAGGCTCGGTTTAGGACTCGCGCTAGTCCATTGCAACATCTGCAGGTCACCATCTGAGTTTCCAAACGCGATCACAGGACGCCGGCCAATGTGTTGGTTGATTGCAATCGGCTTGCCTTCCTTGTCATTAATGAAGTTGACTTCCGCTAGTCTTAGCAAGTTAACTTTATCGTCTTTGACCACAAGTTGTGTTTTGACGGACGAGCCGATCACTTGCTCTGGAGGAATGCCATAGACTGCTTCTGTCCACGGCCGCATGAACTCAACACCCCCTCCTGAAACAATGAAAGTCTTATATCCGTGCTTGCGTAAATAGCTCAAGACCTCAAGCATCGGCTGGTATACCATCTCCGTGTAGGGTCGGCCTGTTTTTGGATGCCTTGCAGTTTTCATCCAGTCAAGCACGATCTGATGGAATTCCTCAGGACTCATGCCTGCGTGCGTGGCGGCAATGATTTCGATCAGGCCCTTGTCACCCGCCTCAGACAAAGCCTTTCGGTCGCCTTCTAAAACGGCTTTGAAAGGCTGTTTGTTGAGCCAGTCAGGATGTTGTGGCGCAAGAGCCTTAACGCGATCAATTGCAAAGGTTAACTGCACATACGACGGCTGTTCGCTCCATAAGGTCCCATCATTATCAAAGACAGCAATTCGCTCTTCAGGCGGAATGTAATCTGCAGAACCCTGTTTAGTTGTTTTCTCAACAAAAGTGATCAGCGCTGCCTTCGTCTTGGTGTCTTGCCAAGAGGGTAGATCTCCACTGGCAAACACCACTTGAGTACAAAAAAATGAGCAAACTAAAAAGAACAGCTTCATGTGTGACGACTTATAAAAGGACCCTTGAGCCTAATCTTATCCTTTAGGACAAGCATTTTCTAATGGTTTGCCGTTAATACGATCTTTTACCCACTCAAGGTACATGGGTGCAGAAACTCCGGGTGTTGCGAAGTGCGTTTGTTCGCCCGGCAGCTGAATTCTTCCGACATTTGCGCCCATCGCACACATCTGCTTTTGATAAAGCTCATGCATCACAGGTGGTACTGTGACATCTTTTGTGCCCCAGTAAATCACGACTGGAGCGACGGGCTTTACGGGTTTGACACTACCATCAACAAACGCCTTAATCCATGCCAAAGAGTTGCTGGCCTGGGGATTTACTAGGGATTTATATTTATCTCCATAGGCGTAGTTAAAAGAGTCAGCCATTACATGCACGCATTTGTTACTTGATAGTTGATCCGCAACCTTTGCACCTTCTTCAGTCAGTAAATCGGTTAGCTTGAGGTCGGGATAGGCAGCCTGAGTACCCCAGAGCCCCATCATAAAGTGGGTAAATAAGAATACGTTTGAAACGTTCGCCTCCGTAAACCCCTTCATGACTTTAGTCGCGCCCGCTTCATCTAGCGGAACTTTAGGAAGTACAGCTGCCAAATCTTCTGGCGCTAACGCAACAAAGCCAAGATACTGTAGGTTGTCTGCGGCAGTGCCTTGTTGGGAGAGATAGTCAGGCAGGCTGGCAGCTGCAATCGTTGCGCCACCACCTTGTGACCAACCATACAGCACTGTTTTTTTGCCTGCGCCGACTTCTGTCATGGAGCTAGCTGCTCGTGCAGAGTTAATGACATCTCTGCCATTCGTGCCCGCAACAGCGTATTGGTGCTTGCCGCCACCACCTAGACCTTGATAGTCAGTCGCAACAACGACATAACCTTCGTTAATAAACTGTTGCCCATTCGGAATTCCAAAGTCGGTCCAAGAGTTCCCATCCATTAGAAAATACTGATTGAGCGCTCGAGTGGGGTCGATAACTTGGGATGGACCACAGTTCTGAGCGGACCCGGTGGTGCCGTGCGCCCATGCCAAAATTGGCCTCCCCTCTTTAGGCGCCGGACCAACAGGAGCAATAATCAACGCTGTGGCAATCGTCTTACGCTCACTGACATCGGATGAAATGTACGCAATTTTCCAGGCCTGTGCGCCTTTCAGTGAAGTTTTGATTGGCTCTTTCTTAATGATTTGACCTAGCTTGCCGGTCGGTTGCATTTGCATGACTGATTCATAAAAAGGTGCGACAGGAGGGGCTGCAAACACGCTAGACAGAGAAAAAGAAAAGGCCGCGAGGACTAGCCGCTGTACGACTGCTTTCATGTGTAGCTCCTTTTGTTGTCAATTTGTCAAATTTTAACAAAGGTGAAGGTATAACAATTCAGACTTACTCTGCAAGATTTTTACTCTTTTATACGTCCAGAGAATAAACTCAAACCAATCCAAGTTAAGCGTTCTGACATTTCAAAAGGTACAGATTCCCCATGCAAGACTTTCAGACTATTATCGAGGCCCTTGGTCTTGCAGCTCATCCCGAAGGTGGCTTTTATAAGGAAATGCATCGTTCGGACACAATCGTTG
>JBILJY010000158.1:0-6198 GCA_044376975.1 Burkholderiaceae bacterium
AATCCCTAAGGAATCGAAGTTTACCGAGCTGTTTTTATCTCTGGAGATTGCTGGATGAAGGTGCTTGTGCCTGTAAAACGCGTCGTGGACTACAACGTCAAAGTACGCGTCAAGTCGGACCAATCGGGTGTCGATATTGCGAACGTCAAAATGTCGATGAATCCTTTCGATGAAATCGCGGTCGAAGAAGCGACGCGTTTGAAAGAAAAGGGCGTTGTGACTGAGGTGATTGCCGTGTCATGTGGTGTCGCACAGTGTCAAGAGACGCTGCGCACGGCGATGGCTATTGGTGCAGACCGTGGAATTCTGGTGCAGACAGATGCCGAACTACAGCCACTCGCGGTCGCAAAACTCTTGAAAGTCTTGGCCGAAAAAGAGCAGCCACAGCTGATGATTTTGGGCAAGCAGGCCATTGACGATGATGCAAATCAGACCGGACAGATGTTAGCGGCGTTATTGGGTTGGTCGCAGGCCACGTTTGCAAGCAAGATTGAGTTGCTCGATGGCGTCGCGCGTGTCACGCGTGAAGTTGATGGTGGTCTTGAAACCATTGATCTGAAGTTGCCAGCGATTGTCACAACCGATTTACGCTTGAACGAGCCACGATACGTGACTTTGCCCAACATCATGAAAGCCAAGAAGAAGCAGCTTGATACGGTCACGCCCGAAGAGTTGGGTGTTGATGTTGCGCCGCGCCTCAAGACGCTTAAAGTATGTGAGCCAGCGGGTCGTTCCGCTGGTGTCAAAGTGCCTGATGTTGCGGCACTGGTCGATAAACTCAAGAATGAAGCCAAGGTGGTCTGATTATGTCGATACTTGTCATCGCTGAACACGATAACGTTCAACTCAAGGGTGCCACACACAACGTTGTGGCTGCAGCGACCAAAATCGGTGGAGACATCCATGTGTTGGTTGCGGGTGCGAATGCCCGTGCGGTAGCAGACCACGCTGCCAAGCTTGCGGGTGTATCCAAAGTCTTGCTCGCCGAGTCGCCTACTTTGGCCGATGGGTTAGCAGAGAACGTTGCCGAGCAGGTGCTGGCGTTAGCCCCGGGCTATAGCCACATTCTGTTTGCTGCAACGGCTTCGGGTAAAAACGTCGCACCACGCGTTGCGGCTCGCCTTGATGTCGCTCAGATTTCTGAAATTCAGGCTGTGGACTCAGCTGATACCTTCCAGCGCGCAATTTATGCCGGCAACGCGGTGGCAACCGTGCAGTCGACAGACGCTACGAAAGTGATCACGGTGCGCACAACTGGGTTTGACGCAGTCGCTGAATCGGGTAGCGGAGCGGTGGAAGCGGTGGCCGCAGCTGCGGGCGCAGGTCTGTCAACCTTCGTGAGCCGTGAAGTCGCGAAAAGCGATCGCCCTGAATTAGCCGGTGCAAAAGTTGTTGTGTCGGGTGGTCGGGGTATGGGCAGCGCTGAGAACTTCAAGATCCTAGATCCGCTGGCAGATAAGCTCGGCGCCGCACTTGGCGCCTCGCGAGCGGCGGTCGACGCCGGCTACGCGCCTAACGACTGGCAGGTCGGCCAAACTGGCAAGATCGTGGCGCCACAGCTCTATGTCGCGATCGGTATTTCGGGTGCGATTCAGCATTTGGCTGGAATGAAAGATTCCAAAGTCATTGTGGCTGTGAATAAAGATGCTGAGGCACCTATTTTTGGTGTGGCAGACTATGGTTTAGTTGCGGACTTGTTTCAGGCTGTCCCAGAGCTCGTGACGACCCTTTAAGGGGACGGGACTTGACTAAGTAGCCTTAAAATCCCGTCTGCCTTGACGGGATTTTTTTTACCTCTACGGTTGATTGAACATGACATTTCGCGCACCGCTTGAAGATTTCCACTTTGTGTTTAAACACTTGTCGGGCTTGCCGCAACTATTGGCTTTGCCGGTTTTTGCTGAAGCGCAGTTCGATTTGATCGATGCGGTCTTAGAGGAAAACGCAAAATTTACCGAGGAAGTTGTCGCGCCGACCAATCGAATTGGTGATTGCCAACCGCCAATTTGTCAGAACGGTGTCGTGACAATGCCCGTTGCATTTAAGCAAGCGTTCGAGCACTTTACGCAAGGCGGGTGGCAAGGTCTGCGTCATCCACAGCAGTGGGGCGGACAGGGCTTACCTAGGGCACTTGCCACGGCGACGACTGAAAATCTGTACGCAGCGAATGTGGCTTTTTCATTATGTCCAATGTTGACGGACGGTGTGATTGAAGCGCTACTGTTATCTGGAACCGATGCTCAGAAGCAAACCTATATCGAGCCTCTCGTTGCGGGTAAGTGGACGGGTACGATGAATCTAACGGAATCACAAGCCGGCTCGGATCTATCGATGGTGACGACGCGTGCGCAACCCCAGGCTGATGGCACATACCGTTTGTTTGGTCAAAAAATATACATTACCTATGGTGAGCACGATCTGTCCGAGAACATCATTCACTTGGTGCTGGCTCGCACAGCGGATGCGCCTCCTGGCGTAAAGGGCTTGTCGTTGTTTGTTGTGCCGAAATATCTTGTCAATGCAGACGGATCGCTTGGTCAACGCAACGATGTCTGGTGTGCCTCCCTTGAACACAAGCTTGGTATTCACAGCAGCCCGACTGCCGTATTGTTGTTTGGCGATCAAAAAGGGGAGGTCGGTGCTGGTGCGATTGGCACGCTCGTTGGCCAAGAAAATCGCGGACTCGAGTATATGTTCATCATGATGAATGCTGCGCGCTTTGCGGTTGGCGTCCAAGGCATCGGTGTCAGTGAAGCGGCTACGCAGAAGGCACTCGCCTATGCACGGGACCGTGTGCAGAGCCGGGCGATTGAGGGCTCTGCGGCTCCTGTGGCAATTGTCCAGCACCCGGATGTGCAGAGAATGTTGTCTACGATGCGTGCGCTCACACAAGCCGCACGCGCGATCGCTTGTGCGGCGGCTGTCGCGGATGACTTAAGTGTGGAGCATCCTAATGCACAGGTACGGCAAACGAATAAAGCCCTCTATGACTATCTCGTACCGGTGGTGAAAGGTTTTTCGACAGAGTGTTCACTTGAGGTCAGTTCGCTAGGTGTGCAAGTGCATGGTGGCATGGGCTTTATTGAAGAGACCGGAGCCGCGCAGTTTTATCGCGATGCACGGATCTTGACTATTTACGAAGGGACTACCGCGATTCAGTCTAATGATTTAGTGGGACGCAAGACTTTACGTGACGGCGGTGCTGTGGCGCATTCTTTGATTGCAGAGATACGCCACGTCATTGAGCAGGTGGGTCGTACCGCTGCCGGAGCTGCGCAAACCCAGCGCGCAGGGCTCAAGCTTATTGCCGAGCAGTTGTCTGTTGCTGTGGACGCCTATGAGCGTGCAGTTCAATATGTACTTGACCAGGCAAAAGACAATATTCGTGCAGTCTATGCAGGAAGTGTTCCTTACCTGATGTTGACGGGCTATGTTCTGGGTGGATGGCACTTGGCACGTGCGGCACTCGTCTGCGCTGATGCTCAGGGCAATGCGGTAGACGAAGGGTTTGCTCGCGATAAGTTTGCAACGGCTGTATTTTATGCAGGGGCAATATTGCCGCGGGTGCAAGCCTTGAGTTCTGCAATGCTGCAGGGCGCGACGTTGGACGATGTCTTAAGTCGTTCGGCCCTGCAGCAATAACGCGGGCTGATACTTAAGGCAGAATTGCGTCCAGACTTGTGTTGACTTCGATCAGGAGCGGACTGCGTTGCTTCAAGGCAGCCTCAATAACGCCGTTGATCTCATCCTTGCGCGTGATGCGCACGGAAGGCATGCCAAAGCTCTTGGCTAGGTCATGAAAGTCCGGATTAAACAGAGAGGTGCCACTGACGCGGCCTGGGTAACTTCGCTCTTGATGCAGGCGGATGGAACCATAGCTTGCATTGTTCGACACAATAAAGATAATGGGCAGTTTGCGCTCAACGGCAAGAATCATCTCGTTGCCTGTCATTAAGAAGCCACCATCACCCACCATACAAATCGTGGTGCGTGTGGGTTCGCGCAGCGCACAAGCCAGCGCTGCGGGTGTGCCGTAGCCCATTGCGCCTGCCAAGGGCGCCATCAAGCGTTGTCCTGTTTTAAAAGTGAAATGCCGGTACACCGGTGCGGCAAAGGTGCCAGCATCAAGACAAATCGTTGTGTCTAGCGCAGCGTGATCCATCACCGCATGGACCACTTCAGTGAAGTTGACGCCTTGTTTTGCCTCGCGGTTAGGCCAGGCAGCCCACTTCTGTGCATGTTGACGTAATGCGGATAGCCATTCTTGGCGCGCCGCATCTGGTTTGGGTGCCTTGGCCTTGCTGAGTTCCGAGACAAAGCCGACCGGATCGCAAACCAGTGGGAAGTCGGCAACCGTATCCCAGTTGATGATGCGCGAGTCGGGATAGCAATGCAGCAGTGTTTGGGGCGCTTGGGCGTAGCGGGGGAAGGTAAAGTTTTGTGTGGTGATATCACCCAGCCGTGTACCGAGGGCCAGAATAAAGTCGCTTTGCTGTAACGTCGCCATTTGGGCTGCAGGATTGGATAGACCCAGGTCTCCGACATAAAGAGGATCGTCATTCGCGAAGATGTCGTGTCGTCTGAACGACACCATGGTAGGAAGTTGCCAGTGGTGGATAAAGGCACTCAAGGCTTCACGACCACCGGGACAATCAAACGATCCACCCACAATCGCGAGAGGGTGTTTGGCTTGACTCAAACGCGTGGTGATCTCTGCCATCGTAGCGGCATCGGGTAGCCCAAACACCTGAGCGTGATTGCGTAAGGCTGGTTTCTCAACAGCTTGTTGCTGAATATCTTCTGGAATCACGAGCACCACCGGACCGGGTACGCCGGAGGTGGCCATCCTGATCGCCTTGAAAGCGGCCTCACCAAGTTGCTCGGGTGTTTGACACTCAAATACCCATTTTGCGATTGAGCCGAACATTTTTTGATAATCGATTTCTTGAAAGGCCTCTCGGCGCAAGTCACGCGCAGCAATTTGCCCAATAATCAGAATCATCGGCACGGCGTCTTGCTGTGCTGTGTGCACAGCAATAGTGGCGTTGGAGGCACCGGGGCCACGGCTGACGAGCGCAACACCCGGTTTGCGCGTGAGTCGGCCATCTGCAACCGCCATGTAGCCGGCACCGCCCTCATGACGACAGGTCACGACATCGATTTGCGGGAAATCAACAAGGGCATCTAGTAGGCCCAAGTAGCTTTCGCCGGGGACTAAAAAAATGCGATCCATACCGTGGTCGGAAAATACTTGGAAGAGGGCGTGGCTCGAAGTAAATGTGCTCATGAGGAATCTAAGATTTAATTAGTTTTGATTATTAAGAAATGAGAGGTCGCAGCAGAAAAATAGCATAGCTTGTTGCAAAAACCCTGCAAATATAAAAACTGTATTTGCCAACAGTACTGTTTATGTGTACAGTGCTGTTTAAGCGTACAGCATATGTACTCAATTACTTTATTCAGGAGCCCCACCATGACTCGCGAAGTTCGCCATAACTACTCCCCAGCCTTTGTCGCTGCACATAGCACCTCACCCAGTCTAAAAAGCAAGGTCGCTGATGTCTTGCTCCTCGCCTTCTGGGCCGCAATGATCCCCGGTTTCATGTGGGTTGGAAGCGCTGCCGGGTTCTAAACTGCCGGGTTCTAAACTGCGGCGCGCCGTGCAGGGTTCCGAACTCAACTCGAGGCCAGCAATACGACACCCACGGCAATACTACAGCAACCAAGTAGGCGTCCCCAGCCAACTGGTTCACGCAGTAAATACAGGCCTGCCAACGTCACGAGCAGCATAGACATTTCTCTGGCTGGTGCCACCAAACTAACTGGCGCACCATCACGCAGGGCGTACAAAACCAAGATATAGCCTAACGGCGATAGCACCCCGATCGCCCATGCGAGGTGCCAGTGCCCTCGCATCGCTTCCCAGGCTTTGATGGGATGGCGGGCGGTATGGGGCAGCATAATCAAAGTGCGCGAGGCTGAGGTGGCCCAATCAAATAAAACGGGTGCGATGGCTAGGGTTTTGACGCCGTACGCATCCACTAGGGTATACGCCGCGATAAAGAGCCCGACCAGGAAACCCCAGCGTACCCCGACCATAGCCGCGGGTTGCATCAGTCTCCTTATTTGTCCTTGCGTCGCGATCAGCATCACGCCGAGGACGACGCAGAGCATGCCTCCCACACCCGCAACGCTCGC
>JBILJY010000159.1:0-6182 GCA_044376975.1 Burkholderiaceae bacterium
CTTAAGCTTTTTGATTCAAGCTATAAAAATATCCCAGAGGTAGAGAACTGGATACGTGTGCATCAGCAGTTATTTGCAAGCACTCAAGGCAGACTCAATCTTTCTATGATCAGACAAGAGGGGGGTCGATATACAGCGGTCGCTGCAGTTTCTTGGATCGGCGAGAAGAAAGATCAGCGCGCGAAAGTGCGAGTTGACACGTCGACTGAAAGTGAACTAAGTGAATCTGCTGTCGCTGCAACAAAAGAGGTAGGGAGTAGCTGGATCCTGACCGGATTTGAAAACTTATGGTGAAGATCTGAAGTGGTAGAACCAAAGAAATTAGATTTTTATCTCTGGGCCTTTAAAACCGCTTTGGTACCTGGCCGTCGATTCTTTGTCTGGCAAGTGATTGACTCAGTGTACAGAGGCGTCGAGCCCATTGCCCAAGTGTTTCTGGCGGCAAATTTCATCTCGGAGTTAGTGAAGCTCATCGCCAAAGATGGTGGCAGTCAAACGTCCGCACTTTTTTGGTTGGGTTTGATGGCATCGATCGCGCTTTCATCCATCATTTTGCGCCGCTTGAATGCGTTGATAAATTCAAAGTACGAATTTCTACTGCAGTCGCATGTCGAGCAGAGTCTCACTGAAAAAGTCTATGCCCTGAGCCAGCCACAGTTCGATGAGGAGCTTTTTAATCTAAAGCTTTCAAAGGCGATGATGGGTAAGGACTCTGTGATCGATATTCTGCGCAAGTTTTTAGACATCATCTCTGCTTCTTTTGGTTTTTTTATCTCTATTATTACGATCACAGTCAAGGCGCCTATCGTTGGTCTTGTCATGATCTTAGCGTTGCTGCCGTTGTTGATTGTTCAGGTAAAAATCAACCACCGTCGCGATAATGATGAAACTGAAAATGATAAAGATTGGCGCATCATGTCTAGAACAGGCTGGGTGTTGACAGACCCGACACGTATGCCAGAAATCAGGCTGCTAGGTTCATATACCAAACTCGTTCAGATATGGAAGTATCACAAACAACGCATTTTCAACAAGGAATTGCAAACAACAAAGGTCTCTGTTGTCAGCTTGTCGACTGCCGAGTCTGTGAGCCTTGCGGGTGAGTTATTTTCTAACATCTGGTTTTTACGCATGGCAATGGCCGGGACCCTTAGCTTGGAAAGTTTTCTTTTCTTGCGTGGTCTGTTGCAACAAAGCACATCTTCAGGGAATGCACTTGCTTCAACGATTCAAAGTGTTCATAAAAACTTTATCGAAGTTAAAAACTTACGAGTGATCCTAGAATCGAAACCTTTGATTGTGGACGGAACCATCGAGTTACCTCAATCAGAGAGTTTGTATATTCAGTTTAAAAATGTCTGTTTTCAATATCCCAATGAAAAAAATCTTTCATTGAATAACGTGAGCCTCGATATTAAGAGCAATAGCAAAATCGCACTCGTTGGTAAAAATGGTGCTGGGAAATCTACCATTGTGAAACTGTTGCTTCGTCAATATTTGCCGACTAGCGGTCAAATTTTGATTAACGGTCGCGATATTCAATCATTAGCAATCAATTCATTTTATGATCGCGTCAGTACCCTAATGCAAAATTTCAGTCTCATTGAGCATTTAAGCATTGCTGAAAATGTTCGCCTGGGTGTCAATAAACAGTTGACCATGGATGATATTCAAGAGGCATCTAAAAAATCTGGTGCAGATGATTTCATTAAAAAATTGCGTCATGGCTACGATCAACGTATGCTAAACGTGTATGAAGATGGTTCTGAATTGTCTGGCGGAGAGTCGCAACGAATTTCGCTTGCAAGAACACTTGTCAGGCAATCTGATCTGTTAATTCTCGATGAGCCAACTTCTGCGATTGATGCAAAGGGTGAGCTAGAATTTTTTAACAATGTTTATGAAAGCCATCGAGGCAAAGCCACACTCATCGTGAGTCACAGATTTAGTACTGTCCGGACAGCAGACACCATTATCGTGCTGGATGGAGGAGCGATCGTTGATTTTGGCAGCCATGCGGAGTTGATGCAGAGAGGCGGCCTGTACAAGGAAATGTTCGATATCCAAGCCGAAGGATACAAATAAATCGGTTTTGGTATGACCACTTAATGAATGTTTGTTTTAACCTTACATCGCACTAAATTTTAGGTATCTTTATGAACCTTATCCAGAGAAACTATCATTCTATAAGGGCAGTTTGCTCCACAGCGGTTTTGTCTGCGTTGATGAGCGGATGTGGCTTGACAGGGTCGACTTCCTTTCAGGCGATGTCAACCTCTTATCGCGAGGTGTTAGAGGGGTATGCCAACGATAATATTCTGATCAACGTCATTAGAGCTTCGGAGCAACTGCCGATGAGCTTTTTGGATATGCCCTCTGTGGTTGGGACGGGTTCGATTGGAGCATCTGTAGGGCTCGCGGCGAATGTCATAAGCGCCAATCCTGCGAGTATCGGCGGATTTTTATCGGCCACAGCGGCTAATGCTGGGTCGTACTATGCTCCAAGTGCTGGTCTCGGAGTCAACAATAGCTTTAACTTTACGCAATCATCGCTCGATAACCAGGCTTTCATGCAGTCTTTTTTGAGTGATTTAAAGCCAGAGGACATCAATAGCCTGACTAATAACAGCGCGGGTCCTAAGTCCATCCTGTACTCCTTGGTGATCGAAAATGTACAGATTCGTGATGGTGAGGGCAATGTGCTCCAGCATTTTAATAATGATCCTACGAGTCCCCGATATGCTGAGTTTCAACGTATTCTTTACCGTTTGATCGATAGTGGTCTCAAAACTGAAGTGGTAAATCAGCGAGAGGTTTTGTCAGGACCGATCGATCTTGATTTTGTATCGCAAAACTTAGATAAAGTGGCTCCCTTCTACGGTATGCCGAATGTCAGACTGGTTCCCGTGAAAGATAAACACGACGCACGTATGTATGAGTTTGTTCGCATTACGCCCGTTACAAGAATGTGCTTAGTTAAAAACAAAAGTGAGGAAAATCTGGAGAAACAATTTACAGACTCCGCCTTTTGCAATCCACATTACAAAAACTCAGGTGTCCCACATAATTTAGTTGGAGACCTTTCCAGGCCGGGAGCGACGCACGATAACAAACATAGCTTGGTAATCAAGTTACGCTCACCTAGAAATATTTACTCCTTTTTGGGCAGTATTGTTTCTTTGCAAATGCAACCTGATCCTAAAATAATCAAAGTTAAAAATTCTGATTTATTTGTGACTAATCCAGCGATGGTCCACGATCTAAAAGACGACGCATCGTCGTTGCCATTATTTGAGGTGTTCAAAAACAATCAATCGATTCGTCCGATCTCCACGATCAACTATCGCGGCAGCACATATTCAATCTCGGGTGATCGAACCAGCAGATCGCGCGAGGTGCTTGTCTTGCTATCCGAGATTCTCACGCTGAGCAAAGTGCCGGGCGCCATCCCTGCTTCGCCAGCAGTGTTGATCAACTAAGACGCAAACGAGGTTGCCGCTTCGTGGCGGCAACCTAACAACGGACGGGGATAAAAAAAGTGGATGGGGTGCGTAAATGGTCAGTGCAAAAGGGCAATAAGGTAGCGGTAATAAGGTAGTCGACGATCAGAGCAAGAGCGCAAACGGTTAAAACGAACAATAAAAGTAATTTTAAGTTTCTCATTACTCAGCACATTCGCTCATCAGTGGAACAGATTTTAAAAGCCCCTGGCTAGTGTGTCACCGATGCTTCATCCGTGCCCCACTCGGTACTTGAAACTACCCATTTATTTTGGCCGCGGGAAATGCAACATCCTTTCTCGCACACAATTATAATAAATATCAGACTTCCAAAACTCCAATCCCATATTAGAAGCTTCATTTTGTAGCGCGCGATACATATTCTGGCAAGCAGGGCCAGGATTCAGCGAGGCTTGCATTGCGTTTGAAAAGCTAGTCGATAGATAGGGTACCGATAAATAGTAAATACACACAACAGCGACTGGGCATATTAATATTAATTTGTACGGTTTTAATTTATTAAAAAATTTATTTGTAAAAGTACCCTTGGATTGTAGAGGCTCCAGTGATAACAGCATCCCGACCATCAGTCCAAAAATTGATGGGATCGCCAAGCGATTACCCCAAGAGTCCCAACCAAAAGGGGCCCACCACTTCGCTAAGCCCAATAAAGTCAACATGACACAAGTAACGCCTAACGACACTACAGATTTCCGAGGCGAAAAACCCAGCATCCGCCAACCCCCTATCATGATGAATAATGACAAAAACCAGAAAACAATGATGCCGCCATTGGGTGAAAAAATCGAACCTATAAAAAACTCAACGCTTTTATATATATCAGGGCTGGTTTCCCTGGACTCAATCAAATACACAACAGGCAAGTAAACACCATACTTTGCCATGTTATAACTTGCACTTAAAATAATCCCCAAAAGAGTTGGCAATGCACCATATTTAATTACTGTAATAATTGACTCTCTGGTTGGTCCAGGAAATTTAAAAAAAGATTGTATAAATAAATTTATAAAAACTAAAAATAAAAATCCAAATACTATAACAATGACCACTGTATCTTTGTATGTAGGCAGTACAAAGCCAGATAGTGACAATAATAGAAGTAGTGACTTTGGCTGTTCTTTTTTGTCACTAAACATCAGCATAGCCAATGTTGACATAAATATACCAATCAAGACTCCGCTCTGCACCTCCAGCGCCCCAGAATACAAGTAATAAACGGGGATCGGACTAAAAATCAAAGCAGATATAAACACACTACCCGCACTTAATGCTAAGCGCCATCCATGTATTAATGCGAGACACAAAATCGGAATAAACAGGAAAATGCTATTAACCCAAGCTAGGTTTCTAGCATTTTGATCACTCAAAAATGAATTAAATAAATACGCAAGCGTAAATTTGCTCAGTGCAGTAAAGGGAATGGGAGAACTAGAGTAAATATAATTTATAAATGCCCCCCAATCTTTATGCCATTCATTATAGTCTGCAGGATAAAACTCTTTGGAAGATATAATTAAAATTATAATGAAAGAGAATATTAATATCGATGAGTAAATCCAGTCTTTTAATCCTGGGAGTCGATTACCTGACATTCAAAACACCTCTAAAGAATTGGCATAGATGACTGACCGATCTCACCTTTCCTCATCACTGCCCCTTGTCTTCAAGGAGTCATGTCTCTAAGTTCGTTTGGTCTACACATCCCAGGACAAGTCGAGGGCATTATGCAAGCCAAGTGAAACGTAATTAGAAATTAACCTTATCGCCACCCTTGAGCTGCAACATTTCGCGTGCCTCATCAGAAGAGGCGACGCTTAGACCAAGCGCTTCAATAACTTGACGCACAGCGCGGACTTGCATGGCATTGCTCTCGGCCAATTTCCCCGGAGCAATCCAGAGCGAATCTTCAAGACCGACACGCACATTCCCACCAAGCGCAACGGATTGTGCCGCGATAGGCAGTTGATTTCTTCCCGCGCCCAAGACGCTCCAATAATAGTCATCACCAAACAGTCGATCTGCGGTTCGCTTCATGTGGGCCACGTCTTCGGGATGCGGTCCAATCCCGCCCAAGATCCCAAAAACCGACTGAATAAAGAATGGTGGCTTCACCAGACCACGGTCTGCGAAGTGACGCAAGGTGTAAAGATGCCCAATGTCGTAACACTCAATTTCAAAGCGCGTGTCATTGGCCGCGCAGGTTGTCAGAATATTTGCAATATCCCGAAAGGTATTTTTGAATATTCTGTCATCAGATTCTTCAAGGTAAGGCTTTTCCCAATCAAACTTGAACGTTGGGTATCGCGCCAACATCGGGAACAAGCCAAAATTCATTGAGCCCATATTGAGCGAAGCCACCTCGGGCTTGAAGTATGCGCAAGGTTTTAAACGCTCTTCTACACTCATGGTCGGAGCGCCCCCTGTTGTGATGTTGATCACAACATTGCTATTGTCCTTGACGCGTTTCAAGAAGGGCGTGAAGGCCTCGGGGCGCTGATCTGGGCGACCATTGACGGGATCTCTCGCGTGGAGATGTACCAAGGCCGCACCCGCAGCATGCGCCTCAAGTGCCGCGTCCGCAATTTGATCTGACGTAATAGGCAAATGGGGCGACATCGTCGGCGTGTGTATTGCGCCTGTCACCGCACAGGTGATCATGAC
>JBILJY010000018.1:0-21560 GCA_044376975.1 Burkholderiaceae bacterium
GCATGCCCCGATCACGAATGACATCGACTCTAAGTGTCGTACGTGTTGCAAGTGCACCAATAAATACCGACACGAGAAGCAACATTAAAACTGAATAAATCAATACACGAGGGCGCAATAAATGGCATCGAACATCTTTGGCCGTGAGCTTTTCTTGCAAAGCGCGCTCAGAGGTATAGCGAATGAGCTCAGTCGGGTACTCCAGCTTATTCATCACCTCATGACAGGCATCGACGCACGCTCCGCAACCGATACACATGTATTGCAGACCGTCACGTATATCAATCCCAGTCGGGCAAACCTGCACGCAAATGCTACAGTCAACGCAATCGCCTAAGCCCTGCGCCTTGTAGTCGACTTTCTTGGAGCGCGCGCCGCGCGGGTCGCCTCGCTCCTTGTCGTAGGTGACAACAAGCGTGTCTCGATCAACCATTACACTCTGGAAGCGTGCGTACGGGCACATATACTTGCAAACTTGTTCGCGCAAAAATCCCGCATTACCCCAAGTAGCAAAGCTGTAGAACAACAACCAGAACCATTGCCAGGGTCCAAGCGCAAAGGCCATCAAATCAGCCATCAGACCGCGAATAGGCGCAAAGTAGCCAATAAAAGAGAAACCGGTCCACACAGCGACTACCAGCCACAGCAAGTGCTTGATTGCCTTGACCCGTACCTTACGTAACGATAGGGGCGACTCGTCCAGACGAATACGTGCAATACGATCGCCTTCGATACGACGCTCTATCCACATAAAAATTTCGGTATAAACCGTCTGTGGGCAGGCATAGCCGCAGAAAAGTCGTCCAGCTACGGCTGTAAACAGGAACAAACCTAGCGCGGAAATGATCAACAAGAGGGTCAAATAAATAACATCTTGGGGCCATAGCACCATACCGAAGATATAAAACTTACGCGCGCCCAGATCAAACAGCACTGCTTGCCTATCGTTCCAGTTTACCCACGGCAAGCCGTAAAATAATGCCTGAGTCAGCACCACCGTTGCGATGCGCCAGCGTGCAAACCAGCCGATGACCGAACGCGCATAAATTTTTTGACGAATGTCGACAAGCGTATGCTCAACCGTGTCAGCGTTGCCGACATGATCCTTTGCACCGAGAGGCCGCCAAGCCAGTGGCTCAACCGCATCAGCACCGGTACTGCCTTCTTTGGGATGGATCGACACGCGTCAACCTTACTGGGCCGTAGCTGCTTTCTTCGCAGCAGAACCTGTTATATCGCGTCCACTGGATAGGCCCCAAACCCACGCGGTCAGCAAACGAATTTGCTCTGGCGTCAACAAATGCTCTTGCGCTGGCATACGGTTGTTGCGACCATTCAAAATACTGTGAACAATCGTTGCTTCGGAACTGCCATACAGCCAGACATCATCAGTTAAGTTGGGAGCACCTAACGCTTTGTTCCCTTTTCCATCAGCTCCATGACACGCCACGCAGTTATTAAGGTACTCGCGCTTGCCACGAATGACACGGATCTGATCGTGTGCGAGACCAGATAATGAGCGGACATATTGGGCGATATCGCCGGCCATACGCGCATCTACTGTCGCTTGAAAGCCAGGCATAATGCCGTTGCGACCCTTAGCAATTGACGCCTGCAAGGCCTCTGGTGTTCGACCGTACAGCGAGTCACCCTCAACTAAATTTGGAAAGCTCGTTACACCTCTAGCGTCCGAACCATGACACTGCGCGCAATTATTCAGAAATAGACGTTGTCCAATCACACCCGCTTCAACATCAGCCGCAATCGCTGAAATATCCATCTTCGCAAACTTTTCGTAGACAGGCTTCACCTGCGCGTCGAGTTCGGCCTGATCCTGACGAACTTCCTGCGCAGAGGTATAGCCCAAACTACCGTTGAACGCTCCGAGTCCTGGATACAACACTAGATAACCCAATCCAAACAAGCACATGACGACGTACATAATGGTCCACCAGCGCGGAACTGGGTTGTTGAGCTCGCGCAAATCGCCATCCCAGACATGTCCGGTATCTTTTACAACGACCGTCCGAGCGCCAAGCCATTTGCGTTGAGAAAACAGTAACCACAAACACCAGGCGATGCCGAGCAGCACAATAGCTGCGATGTAGTATCCCCAAAAACCACTAACAAAGTCGCTCATGACCGTACGTCCTCAGTATCTGACTTGGCCCCTTCATCGGGCAATGCGAAAGGCAGCATGGCCGCCTCATCGTTCGCTTGCCGACGCCCTTTAGAAAACGCCCAGAAAATGATGCCAAAAAATGTTGCCATGGCAAGGACCGTAGAAATTGCGTTAAGCACGGCAACCATCATTTCGCTCCTTGTGCTGCCAGTGCCGCCTTGCGCGCACCAGTTCCCAACCCTTGCAGGTACGCCACCATGGCATCCTCTTCTGTCTTTCCCTTCAGCGCCTCCGGCGCTGCTGCAATTTGTGACTCGGTATAGGGCACCCCCAACATCCTTAACGCGCGCATACGGTCACTGATATCGTCTGTTTGAAGAGGTCGTTGCGCCAACCAAGGATATCCGGGCATGTTGGACTCAGGGACGACAACTCTGGGATTGCGCAGATGGATGCGATGCCACTCATCAGAGTAACGCTCACCCACCCGGGTCAGATCTGGCCCCGTGCGCTTTGAGCCCCACAAAAATGGGCGTTCGTAGACGGACTCGCTTGCCAACGAGTACGGTCCATAGCGTTGAACCTCCGCGCGCAGCATACGGATTTGCTGAGAATGGCATCCAACACACCCCTCGCGGATGTAAAGATCCCGTCCCATCAGTCGTAAGGCATCATACGGTTCCACACCCGCAGCGGGCTTTGTGGTCGAATGCTGAAAGAACAAAGGAATGATTTGCACCAACCCCGCGAACAGCACAACCAAAATACTGCAAACAATCATCCAGCCAATGTTCTTTTCAAGCGTCTGGTGTGAAAAAAAACCGTGATTCTCTTGAGCCATATGATTCTCCTTAAGCGCTAGCTGGCGCGGTTGCCAACATGGGGCGCACCACGGTGCTATCGGCTGGGATATCCGGATTCACTGCCTTCTCGCTAATCACAGTTTTAAAGACGTTGTAGGCCATCAAGAGCATCCCGGACAGGTACAACGTACCTCCAGCCAAACGAATCGCGTAGAAAGGAAAGGTGGACTTCACCGACTCGACAAAACTGTAAGTCAAGGAGCCATCGGGCTCCGTAGCACGCCACATCAATCCTTGCATGACCCCTGCGATCCACATAGAAGCGATGTAGAGCACCACACCAATTGTCGCGATCCAGAAATGAACCTCGATCAATTTTGTGCTGTACATTTTTTCGCGACCCCACAGCCTAGGGATGAGGTAATACAACATGCCAAAGGTAATCATCGCCACCCAACCGAGCGCTCCAGAGTGCACGTGACCGATGGTCCAATCGGTATAGTGTGAAAGCGCATTGACCGTACGAATTGACATCATCGAACCTTCGAAGGTCGACATGCCGTAGAACGATAGCGATACAACCATAAACTTCAAAATCGGATCGGTGCGTAACTTGTACCAGGCACCAGACAGCGTCATGATGCCGTTGATCATCCCACCCCAAGAAGGCGCGAGCAGAATCAGCGAAAACACCATACCCAGAGATTGGGTCCAGTCAGGCAACGAGGTGTAGAGTAAGTGGTGTGGGCCTGCCCACATGTAGGTGAAGGCTAGCGCCCAAAAGTGAACAACCGACAAGCGGTACGAGTAGATGGGACGCTGTGCTTGCTTTGGAATGAAGTAATACATCATGCCAAGAAAGCTTGTCGTTAGAAAAAATCCAACAGCGTTATGGCCGTACCACCATTGCACCATAGCATCCTGCACGCCCGCATAGGCGGAGTACGACTTCCACATCGACACGGGGAGCTCGATGTTATTCACAATATGCAGCACTGCGATCGTCAGTATGTACGACCCAAAGAACCAGTTCGCCACATAGATATGCTTTGCTTTACGCTTAATGATCGTGCCAAAAAAAACAATCGCATACGCTACCCAGACCAACGTGATCAGAATGTCGATTGGCCACTCGAGCTCGGCGTATTCTTTTGAAGTGGTAATCCCCAGAGGCAGAGTAATTGCAGCACCCACAATAATCAGCTGCCAACCCCAAAAGGTGAAAGCCGCTAGGAGACCACAAAATAAGCGTGCCTGGCATGTCCGTTGAACAACATAATACGAAGCGGCAAAGAGCGCACTGCCACCAAATGCAAAAATCACGGCGTTGGTATGCAGAGGCCTGAGGCGCCCGTACGTCAGCCAAGCAATATCAAAGTTGAGCTGCGGCCACAATAGCTGGGCTGCGATGATGACACCCACCAGCATACCGACAATGCCCCACACGACGGTCATGATTGCAAACTGCCTGACCACACCGTAATTAAAGGTCTCTGCCTTCGTCGCACTCAAACTAGCCATTTTCTGCGTTCCTTTAGAAAACTTCCTTCGTAACCGAATCATGCCTAATCGACTTCGCTAAAGCTTTGATCTGGATCAAGCCTCAGGAGGAAAGGTGTGACGTTTGCGTTGAAGTCGAATCGTTGTCGCGCAAAATCGACAAACTCGCTGCGTCAGGGTCATCGTATTGACCAGAAAATACAGCCCACCACAACACGCCGCCGATGAGTGCGACCACAAACAGCGACAGAGGAAGCAGTAGATAAAGAATTTCCATCACCCCACCTTTCCTTATTTACGCAGTTGCCCGGGGCGATCCAAAGACTCGACGTGGAGCCTTGGCCATGCGCTCTGGCAATCGATAAAGTCGCCACGCGTTAAAAATGACGGCCATCGAAGAAACGAACATCAGCAAGGCCGCCAACCAAGGCGTCACAAGCCCGACCGCCGCTAAGGGCATGGTCAAGATATGCCATCCCAGCGAGCCATATAGGTTTTGTCTTGCAACAGTTCTGGTCCGCGTAAAAAGTTGAGTCCGCTCTACTTTTGACATATCTGGGTATGCAGCGAGGCTAACGTGAGTCGCGGCTAAAGAAGTGGGTATCGCTAACGATAATGCGCAAGGGCAACTCATCACGAGCAATGCAACTAGAACATCCAACGCGTACTCGGGTTTAGTTAGCCACCACAGTGCAGCGATTACAAAAGCAAAACCCATTTGGGTGAGTACGAACACAGTCGCCACCCTATCTGACTCTGTGCGTAACGGTTCACTCAGCGCGCGTAACGCTCGACCTAAGACACCGATCTGCAGGGACTGCCTGGCGCGCTGCTCAAAATAACGGGCCGTAAGAAGAAACGCCACAAACATCGTGACTGAATCAAAATACACTTCCCCTTCGCCCCGCACCGTTGCAATCGCGCTAGGAATAAAAGCCGCCACAATACTAATAGACACTGGGACATCCATCGTGACGCGACGATGCTTTAGGGCTCTGCGCAGACCTCCCCAAATTGGCCAGGCTGAATAAAGCACCACTGGAATCGAAAGCGTCAAACTCGCCCAGTTCATGAGCAGGATCGCCCAATCGAGCACTTCAATACTATCGTTCGGGCCGGCATCAATCCTCAAATAACCAGGCAAAGCAAACATCATGACCTGCATCATGGCAAGCCAGGCCAAGCCCAAACGGACTAGATCCCTTCTACGTCCGGTCAGTTCGTTGGCAGTGAGAGGACGATTGATAGAAAAAATGGATGTCGGCATGGTGTATGCATCGTAGGGCTATTGAGCGGCATACGCCTTGATCTAGATCAAGTGGGTAAAATCGAATTTATTTTTCTGACATTTTTCATGACTGAGCCGACTAAAGCCCTACCGTTAGGCCAAATAACTGCCTATCCGTCGCAATACGACCCTGGGCTCTTATTTCCAATTCCACGACAGACTGGTCGTGTCGATCTGGGTCTGGCGCACGACGGCCTACCGTTTAACGGCTGGGATCTCTGGAATGCCTATGAGCTCTCGTGGCTGTCCCCAACAGGGCTGCCCCGCGTGGCCTTGCTACGCGCCCAAATCAATGCATTGAGCACGAACATCATCGAATCAAAATCCTTCAAGCTGTACTTAAACAGTTTGAATCAGACGCGATTCTCTTCAAGTCAGGCGCTTCTAGAGACACTAAACAAAGACTTGTCTGCCGCATTTGGAAACCCTGTTCTACTTTGTCTTATCGAGAGTACTGAGTTTGCCGTGCAGCAGATTACCGAACCCATTGGGATATGTCTGGACGATCAGGACGTGATGATCGACTGCTACACACCAGACGAAAGTCTGTTGCGTAACACATCGACTGAGGTCGTCGAACAGTCGGTGTACTCTCGTCTGCTGAAGTCGAACTGCCCAATCACTAACCAGCCAGACTGGGCATGCGTGCAAATCGATTACACCGGGCCACAGATCGACCTGAGCAGTCTTCTGAAATACATCGTGTCATTTCGAGAACATGGCGGCTTTCACGAGCACTGTGTAGAACGGATCTTCACTGACATCATGCAACGTTGCAAGCCAACAAAGCTATCGGTTTATGCCCGTTACACCCGACGTGGAGGGTTAGACATTAACCCCTGGCGCGCGACTGTGGGTATGCCTGCACCGAGCCTGCACCGCAGTGCGCGGCAGTGATGATTGATATTTCCACCAAGAGGGGTCTAGTGCGTTTTTTCCCGAATCACGGGCCAAGCGCGACGCAAGTAATACAACATTGACCAGACCGTCAAAATAGCGGCAATAATGATCAAGATCTTGCCGATATACGCGATCGGCAACCCCAACACATCACGATGGTAAAGCAGACACGGAATCGCAATCATCTGCGATGCGGTTTTGAATTTACCCAACCAGTGCACAGCAACGCTTGCACTCGCCCCTAATTGAGCCATCCATTCGCGTAACGCGGAAATAGTGATTTCACGCCCGATAATCACCAAAGCAATCACCACATCGATGCGATCAAGGTTAAGCAGCGCTAAGAGCGCAGCAGAAACCATTAATTTGTCTGCAACAGGGTCTAAAAAAGCACCGAAGGCCGAGGTCTGATTCCAGCGTCTGGCCAGCCAGCCATCGAACCAGTCAGTCAGCGCCGCCACAATGAACGCGATGCAGGCCCACGTGTCGCGCGCGGGTACGCTTAACCAAGACTCAGGAAGATAGAATAATCCCACCACCAGCGGAATCATTGCGATACGCAACCAAGTCAAAAAGATAGGGAGATTAAAAGGCATGGCGCTATGCTAACCCAACTAACGTAGTGCAAAGTAAATACGCTCGGCCAATTCGGGGGAAATCCCCTCAACGGAGCCGAGATCCTCAATGCTGGCATTCGCAACTCCGCTAAAGCCACCAAAACGCGCCAACAGTCTCTGACGTCGCTTCGCGCCGATCCCATCAATGTCCTCTAGTCTCGAAACATTCCGGGCTTTTGCGCGCTTGGCACGCATGCCCGTAATGGCGAAACGATGGGCTTCGTCGCGAATCTGAGCAATTAGCATCAGTGCCGCAGAGGTTTCGCCGAGTACCAACGCCTCCCGCTCGTCTGCAAAAACAAGGGTCTCAAGACCTACTTTACGGTGATCGCCTTTGGCGACACCAACGAGCACTTCAATTGACAAGCCGAGCTCTACAAAAACCTGGCGAGCGATCTCAACCTGCCCTTTGCCGCCGTCGATAAGCACTAAACCTGGCATCACCGCCTCGCCATCGGCGACCTTACCAAAACGTCGGGTTAGTACTTGACGCATCGCGGCGTAATCGTCTCCAGGCGTGATCCCCGCAATGTTATAGCGTCGATACATCGAGGGCTGCATCGCATGATGCGCATAAACGACGCAAGACGCTTGCGTGGCCTCCCCTGCCGTGTGACTAATATCGAAACATTCGATATGCAGCGCCTCAAGTGCCATCGGATCTGTATCTAGATCTAAGACCTCAGCCACCGCCAAGGTACGGGCGCTGCGCGCACCGGATTCAGATAGCGCATTGGCCAAGGCCATTTCCGCATTGCGCAGCGCCTGCTCGAGCCAGGCCCGCCGCATACCTTGCGGTCGACTTAAGAAACGAGACTTTGTCGCTCGCGACTCGGCTAGCAAATCAATCAAAGCAGGGTCGGGTAAAAGATGAGAGCCAACAATCGTGGCCGGTAAGGGGTGATCAATATAGTGTTGCGCAATGAATACCTCCAGAACATCAGACAGTGAGTCTCCGTCCGTGTGCGTCGGGAAGAATGCACGATCTCCCAGGTGGCGTCCGCCACGTACCATCGCGAGATTGACGCAGACGCGCCCCCCTGAGGCAACAATCGCAATGATGTCAGTGTCGCCGTGATCGGTATCTTCCATGGTTTGCTGATGCAACACTTTGGCGAGCGCACCCATCTGATCACGCAACAGGGCTGCCTGTTCAAACTCTAACTCCGCAGACGCCGCTTGCATGCGCTGCTCGATGTCACCCATGATCTCCTGGGTCTCACCGCCTAAAAACCGCGCAGCACGTTCTGCGTCTTGGCTGTAACGCTCGGGGCTGATCTCATTGACGCACGGCGCAGAGCACCTGCCAATCTGATGCAACAAGCACGGACGCGAACGATTTGCAAAAACCGTATCTTCACAGGTACGTAGCCGAAACACTTTCTGTAGAATTTGTATAGTCTCGCGAACTGCCCACGCATTCGGATAGGGGCCAAAAAACTGGCCCTTCTTTTGTGTTGAACCTCGGTAGTACGCGATGCGTGGAGACGCATGCCCCGACAACATCAAGTAGGGATACGACTTATCGTCGCGAAATAAAATGTTGTAGCGCGGACGAAGCGACTTGATTAAGTTGTTTTCAAGGATCAGCGCCTCAGCCTCTGAGCGCGTTACCGTAACTTCAATACGGACAACGCGCGCCACCATATGACCAATGCGGGGACTCGATGGGGTCTTTTGAAAATACGACGACACCCGCTTTTTTAAGTCACGTGCCTTACCAACATAGAGCACCTCGTCAGACGCGTCGATATGGCGATACACGCCGGGCAAATGCGGCAGTTTCGCCAAATAGGCTTTTACATCGAAGGCGCTAGATTCAGCTTCGCTCATTGAGTGCGTGTACAGAAGCAAGCGCCTGCTGGTAGGCGGGTAGGCGCTGCAGGCTCTTCCAGTCGGGCGCGACTGCCTCTAACATCAAGCGTTGAATACGTGCGACAGATACCGCGGGCGATTTCCAGCGCAGTCGACCGAGCAATTCATCAGCCAAGTCGGGGCGATTGCACACCAAGGCCATATCACAGCCCGCTTGTAACGCTGCTTGCGCGCGGGCATGGATGTCGCCGGCAACGGAAGCGCCTTCCATGGTGAGGTCATCAGAGAAAACAACACCATCGTATTTGAGTTTGGTGCGCAAAATCTCTTGAATCCATTTGGCAGAAAATCCAGCGGGCTTGCTATCGACCTTGCTGTAAATGACATGCGCAGGCATGACAGAGGCAATGACTTGATCACCTAGCCAATCATACGGAGCAGCATCCTCGGACATAATCTGTTTGAGCGTACGATGGTCACGGGGGATTTCATGATGAGAATCCGCTGCAACTGCTCCATGGCCCGGAAAGTGTTTTCCACACGACGACATTCCAGCAAACGACAAGCCTTGCGACAATGCCCTCGCCAGCATCGCGACGACACGGGGATCACGATGAAAGGAGCGATCGCCAATCACCGTACTTTCGCCGTAATCTAAGTCAAGCACCGGCGTGAAGCTTAAATCTACACCACAAGCCCGCAGTTCAGACGCCAGCACATAACCCACATCGGTCGCCTTACGCATCGCTTCAAGCGGTTGTTGCATCCAGAGTTCACCTAACTTTCGCATACTCGGCAACGCAGTGAAGCCATCCGTACGAAAACGCTGTACGCGACCACCTTCATGATCCACCGCGATCAACAGCGCTGGCCTACGCAGCGCATGGATGCTGCGGGTTAATGCGGTCAGTTGTGCCCGATCTTTGTAATTACGAGCAAAAAGGATAACGCCCCCGACCATTGGATTTAACAAACGCTTTTTCTCAGCAACGGTTAGTACGTAACCTTGAACATCGACCATAAGAGGACCGAGGCTCGTTGTTTGTGTACGCTGGGTCGGTGTAGAAGTCATCGGAAAATTAGCCTTTCAAAAAATCAATCTTAAAGGGAAGAGACAGAGGCGTGCGAATTGCCGCGCGATTCAACGACGACGTACGCCGCACCGTATTCAGACTCATCGGTCAACGACACGTGGGCTACACCAAAACGTTCAGCGTACCAACTTGCCAAGGGCTCAGCCAAGACGACCACAGGTCGTCCACCCGGCGCGTTGAGTGTCTGCATCCGTGTCCACCACATCGGGCTCCGCATGCCCAAGCCGACTGCTTTGGAAAAAGCCTCCTTAGCAGCAAATCGTGTGGCCAGATAACGCACACCGCGCGAGCGATCACGTGCGGAGCGGGCGTTGAAAACACGCAACTCCTCTGTGCCTAGAATTTTTTTAGGAAAACGCTCAGGGTGACGCAACCATGCCTGCTCAATGCGTGCCATCTTGATCAAGTCCGTACCGATACCCGCAATTGCAGACACAAGAGCTCCTGACTATCGCGCGGCAGCTGAGGCGACGCCAGCGCGTTGCGCCTGCAAATACGCCTGCACCATACGGGCCTTGAAATTGCGTATGGTTGGCTCCCAACCATCAAACACTGCTTGCGCCACAATCGCATGCCCAATATTAAGTTCGGCGAGCCCTGGCATTGCAGCGATTGCGTCAACGTTTCCAAGATGTAGTCCATGTCCTGCATTCACACGCAATCCGAGCTTGACGGCCACTGCAATCGCCGTCCGCAGGCGAGATAACTCGTGCGCTACAACCGCTGCATTTGAGGCCTCTGCGTAGGCACCCGTATGCAGTTCAATGACACTGGCCCCAACATCGACTGCGGCCTGAATTTGGGCAGGGTCCGGATCAATAAAAAGCGAAACACGGATACCGTCTGCTTGCAATTGGTCCACTGCGGCCTTCACGGCTACATGTCCCGTCACGACATCGAGACCACCCTCAGTCGTGAGCTCAGTGCGCTTCTCGGGCACAAGACAAACATCCTGGGGCAAAACCTTACAAGCGATTTCCAACATCTCCGGCGTGATCGCGCACTCCAGATTCATTCGAGTGCGCAACAACGGCCTTAACGCAAAGACGTCGGCATCCTGAATGTGACGTCGATCCTCGCGTAGATGCAAGGTAATGAGGTCGGCACCCGCCTCCTCCGCCCGCAAGGCTGCCGCGATGGGATCCGGATATTTGGTGTGCCTTTGCTGACGCAAGGTCGCGACGTGATCAATATTGACGCCTAGATCAATCATGGTTTCTTATCTTCCTTACGCTACGACCACCCAAGTGGAATGGATCGATAATCTTGCATGCAGATTATCATGCTCGTACCTACTTCAGCACCTGACTCGCACTCTTTAATAGGGCATCAGACAAAACAACACCCTGACGCTGCGCCGCCTGCGCATTGAGATACAAGGGAGGCTTTTGCATGACTTCGGTTGGAATCGTGCCAGGTTTGACGCCACGCAGGATTCTCAAGGTAAGCCGGCCAGCTGCCAAACCCAAATCCCGCCCCGTGATGTCCAGGGCAGCGACCGCGCCCAGCCTAACGTGGGCCACGTCTGAAGCGAGCAAGGGCAAGCGGGTTTGATTTGCTGTTGCAACCAGTTGCGCGTACGACTTGAGCACTGTGGCATCCTGCAAGGTGTAAATCAAATCGACCCTTCCCACCATACTACGTGCGGCTGAAGCTACATCAACCGAGCGTGTTACCGTTGCCTCGACCATCACGAGACCAGCCTCACCTAAGAGAGTTTGAAACTCACGTACCTGCGCCACTGAGGAGGCATCGGTGGGGTTGTAGATCACACCAACTCGTCTAGCTCCCGGTACGATTTGTCGGACCAGAGGCACCCGCCGGCTCAGAGTAAGCGCATCGGAGACGCCTGTGATATTGGTGCCTGAGGCCCCCCAACCCGGAACAAGTCCCGCCTCAACGGGATCTGTCACGCCAACAAAAATGATCGGCATCGTGGTCGTATGGCCTGCAGCCGCTTGCGCGTTAGGCTGCGACAAGGCCAAAATGATATCGGGCTTGCCGCGTATTAGCTCCAGCGCCTGCTTCGAGGCCGTCTCCGGGCTTCCCTGCGCATTGGCGCTTTGAACTTTGTACTGACGCCCCTCCTGCAACCCAGCCGTTCTGAGCACTTCCCGAATGCCCGTGCGAATCTGGTCCGTGTCTTCGCTCTCTTCGAGTGTCAGAATCACCAAGGACTTCGTTTGGGCAAAGGCTGCTGACGGCAAAAAGCCTATGCCCAGATAAAGCAACAGAGTCGTCACGCAGCGGCTAAAAAAAATCAAGTTCATTTTCATTCAAATCGTCAACACACCTTGATGCAGTCGCCCCATCATCGAGCGCACCCATTTTCTGGCTGGCAAACCATACTTAGATTCGACAACCTCGGCGCGGGCCAAGAGCTGCTCAACACCTACCTCTATCGAGGGGCCTTTGAAGGCTAGCACCACTTGATTACCCGCATCGATTTGGGGAAGCGTCAAAATACGACCCTCAAAAGCTTGGCTGATATTGCGAATATTGCGTGCAAAGCTTGCATGTGCTCCGAACAAATTCACGCTCATGACACCAATGTCAGCCAATGACGCATAACAGCCTTCATAAAACGCCAAGGAATCACACACGGGCCCTTGCGCCTGCCCATCGTAAATGTCGACCATCAACGCACTACAAAGGCCCCAGTTCCTGCTTGACTCGACCCACATCCCCGCATCCTGGTGCTCAATCACTAGGCGGGAGGGTCGAGGAAGTTTGAAGTACATTTCGCAAGCCGAAGTCACTAAGGGATTGTGCTCGACCACCCTCAGTGGATAAGAGGTGTGCTTGAGGCAGAATCGCACCATAGAACCCGCCCCTAGACCGAAGAGACCCAAGGTCTGCTGCCTAGCAGGCGCAAGAAACACGAGCCACGCCATCATTTGCGCGGTGTACTCCAGTACAAACTCGGCTGGGCGATCCACCCACATCGCGCCCTGCACCCACTCCGTCCCGAAGTGAAGGTATCGGACACCACCACTTTCAGAAATCGTGGGGATTTCATACCTTACAGACAACACATTCTCCCAAGGCTTTGTTTAAAAAGACATTTTTTACCGATTGCCTAGCCGAAGAATAGCATTGTCGCGTTGCAAAACTTCCTCTTCCCCTGTAGAATCACTGGCTTGACTCAGGATACGTGGCCAAAAATCTTGGCTGGCGACCCGCCCAAACCTAAGGACCTCCAATGAAAGATGGCATCCACCCAGAATATCGCGACGTAGTGTTCGTCGACCTGCAGACTGGCAACAAATTTGTCACCCGCTCGACACTGAACAGCCGTGAGACTACGGAAATCGATGGTAAGACCTACCCTCTCTTCAAGTGCGACGTGACATCCGAGTCACATCCGTTCTACACGGGCGCTCAAACGCGTATCGTTGAAACGGGCCGTGTCGAGAAATTCCGTGCCCGCTTTGCGCGTACCAGTGGCACAAAAAAGGCCTCTGCCTGATTTGATCCTTCAAGATCATCTCTTATGAGCCGAGGCAGCCACTGGCTGCCTTTTTTTATCACTGTCTCGTTGTTTTAGTACAGGTTATTCTCCAAACGTGTCGCCACTGAGCCAGTCCACCCCCGCACGAATGACCGCCCCAGCAACACTCAAGTTGCCGAGGTTGGTACTGTTCGCCCTTGCCGCCGCATACATCATTGCCGGGCTCTTTGGTCGCGACCCCTGGAAAATCGACGATGTATTGAACCTCGCCACCATGCTCTCAGCCCTACGTGGCGACGGCGCTGGCTGGCTGATTCCCCACATCGGCGCGCTCGAATTACCCCAAGATGGGCCACTCGTCACATGGGTGGGTGCGTTCTCCATCTATGTCTTAGGCCCTTGGTTGGGTGATATCTCTGCCTCACGCATTGTCAACGTCCTATGGTTCAGTATGACAATGATTTCCATCTGGTACGGGACCTATCTGCTCGGGCGCCGGACCGAGGCACAACCACTTCCCCTGCCTTTTGGCGGGGAGCCTACCGTCAAAGACTATGGACGGCTCCTCGCTGACACAGCCGTCTTGTTGTGGCTTGCGACAATCGGTATTTTGCAACGCTTACACGAGACCTCTGTGGTCCCCGCGAACGTGGCTTTTCAAGCTTTCGCGTTCTACGCGTTAGCCCGCATGCTCGACAAACCAAAAATGGGCATGGCGTGTTTGGCGATCGCCCTCGCAGGCGCATTCCTGACGCGAGCTTGGCCAGGGGCTGTGCCTGTGCTGCTTGCAGCTCTAATCGCTTTGCATCCCCGCAGCGGGCTGTGGTCAAGACGAAAATGGATTGTCAGTGCCTTGGTGATCGCAGCCCTGCTGGTGATGCTGTGGTGGCTACCTACACAACGTGTACACCCCGACTGGTTTAAAGCCTGGATCCATTGGAACGTTTCACATTTTGGCATCCCAGACTATGAAACGGCTTTGCGTCCTTTGCGCGACCTACCCTGGTTCCTGTGGCCAATTTGGCCTCTGGCTTGTCTTGCCGTGTGGCAATGGCGCCGCTGGATCACTGCGCCGCATATTTGGCTACCGCTTGCGGTTGTGCTCGGTGTGCTTTTCACCTTGCCCGTATTAACCAATTTCGGAGAGCCTGAGTACATGCTGTTCGCTGCTCCGCTCGCAGTCTTAGCGGCGTTCGCGCTTCCAACCATGCGCCGGGGTGTCATCAACACCTTGGACTGGTTCGCCCTCATGTGTTTTTCGGTGACAGTACTTTGCGTCTGGATTGGCTGGGCTGCCCTGCACTTTAAGATACCCAAGCAAATCTCACACAACATTGCGCGATTGACGACTGGCTACGAGCCACATATCGCTTGGTGGTCGGTCATTGCAGCAGTTGTGGCGACACTTTGCTGGGTCGCGATCGTGATCTGGCGACTACGCTGGAAGCCGAGCGTTTTGTGGCGCGGCTCCATGCTCTGCGCAAGTGGTGTAACGATTACCTGGGTCTTGCTTGTTCTGCTTTGGATGCCTGCTGTTGATTACGTCCGCAGCTACCGTCCGATGTCGGCTGAAATCAACGACAAGCTGACTGCCCTTTCAAACATTCCGGGTGAAAAGGCTTGCTTGCGCTCCCAAGCGCTGGGCTTAGGGCCTCAAGCCTCTCTTTATGTCTTTGACAACATACAAATAACCCACGACTCGCAATGTCCTTTTGTCTTGCAGCAGACAACGCGTAAAAAGCTCGCCGAGGGTCTAGCGGGCTACAGTGACAATGCAGCCGTTCTCTGGATCGGTTCGCGCGGCGCCGATCGCTTCGACCGCTATCGACTATTACGCGTGCCTGTGAAATGAGCGTGGTAAATACTGCACCACGGTCGATTCCCGAAACTCTGAGAGCAATCTTCAAGCAGTCGTGGCCTGTTTTGGTTAGTCAGTGGGCCAGCATGGCCTTTGGCGTGCTGGATACGGCCATGACGGGCCATGCTGGGTCGGTAGATCTCGCCATCATGGCGCTATCCATCTCCATCTACATCACCGTTTTTGTCGGATTAATGGGAGTCATGCACGCCTTGATTCCAATCCAGGCGCAACACGTTGGAGCCGGAGAGCTAGATAAAGTTGGACAGATTTGGGGCCAGGGTGTCTGGGTCTCACTCGTCCTATCGGTCGTTGGTGGCGCGGTAATGATGTTTCCAGACGTTTGGTTGTCGTACTCAGGGGATGTAGACCCCGCAGTGCGCGCTGGCATGAAAAGCTATCTCCAGGCTCTCACCTTTGCATTACCTGCAGCGTTAATGTTCCGCACTGTCTATGCGCTTGCCAATGCGGTGTCTCGCCCAAAACTGATCATGGCGATCAACTTAGGCGGCATTGTGCTAAAGATATTTTTGAATTGGTTGCTCATCTTTGGTAATTGGGGCATGCCAGCGCTGGGCGCAACGGGAGCCGGCATTTCTACAGCGATTGTTATGTGGGTCAATCTTGGAGTCGGACTTTGGTTTATCCATCACACCCCGTTTTACAAACAATTTGGGCTCAAACTCGGTTTGCCGGATATGAAAGCGCTCTGGAGCATCTTGCGTCTGGGCATCCCGATGGGTGGCTCTTACTTGGTTGAAGTGTGCGCCTTCACCTTCATGTCTTTACTCGTCGCGCAGGAAGGCAACGCAGTCATCGGCGGGCATCAGATCACGGCCAACTTGGCAGCGCTTGCCTATATGATGCCAATGTCCATTGGTGTGGCCACAGCGGCCCTCACCGCACAAGCAATCGGTGCTGGACAAATACAGCAGGCACATCGGACAAGCATGATGGGCTTAGTGGTCGGTCTCATCGGAGCATTGATCACAGCTTGCTTTTTATATTTTGGCCGAGACTTCATCGTAGCGACCTACACAAGCGATCTTGCTGTCGCCGCCGTTGCGTTATCACTGCTAGCACTCCTGCCATTCTTTCATGTTGTTGACGCAATGCAATGCATCAATAGTTATCTGTTGCGCGCACACAAGGTTGCTGTCGTTCCGCTGCTATTGCAACTTGTGGCTCTGATGGCGATTGGCCTCTTGGGGGGCTGGTGGCTAGGGTTTGGACCGGGCAAAGGTTTAATCGAACCACTGCGCAATCAGCTTTTAGCTGGATCACCCGTCGGTGCAGGCAGCATGTGGCTCATGGCCACGGTGGGCTTGAGCACCTCGGCCATTCTTTTGCACAGCTGGTATCGCTACATTATTCGGAACAAATACCCAACGATTAAAGTTTGATGAATACCTCGCGGTAGTACTTAAGCTCATCAATCGACTCATAGATGTCAGCTAGTGCCTCGTGCTTACTGCGTTTTTCAAAGCCTTTTAACAATTCGGGCTTCCAACGTCGAGCAAGCTCTTTGAGCGTACTCACATCGATCGTTCGGTAATGAAAGAACTGCTCGAGTTTGGGCATGTACTTAAACATAAAACGGCGATCCTGACTGACCGTATTGCCACAGAGAGGCGACTTGCCGGCAGGAACATACTGCGACAAAAAGGCGATTAACTCATCCTGCGCCTGCTCTTCGGTCATGGCCGACGCCTTAACCTTCGCTGTCAATCCGCTTTTACTGTGGGTTGAGCGATTCCAACTGTCCATCGCATCCAACAAGCTGTCTGGCTGATGGATGACTAGGACAGGACCTTCAGCCACTACCGTTAGATCTGGCTCTGTGACGACGACCGCCACCTCAATGATGCGCTCCCGTTCAGGGTCGAGCCCCGTCATTTCCATGTCAAGCCACACCAAACGAAATTCGTTCGGTACGGTCTTAACAGCTGATGGAATTGCGGTTTTCGAGGAAGTCTTAGTCATATAATCATCCGATTAAAACAAGATTTTCTCACATGCCGTCTCAAGACAGTTAGGTCCTATGCTCACTATTCTTTTTGTTGCGCTGTTACTTGTCATGCTAGGCGTTCGAATTTGGCTGTCGAATCGACAGATCCGCCACGTCTTGGCTAACCGCGATGCCGTACCCAAAGAGTTTGCTTCAAAAATTGGACTCGCTAGTCATCAACGCGCGGCGGACTACACCGTTGCCAAAGCACGGCTAAAGATGTTGGAAATGCTTTTTGACGCTGCGGTGTTGATCGGCTTGACCCTATTAGGCGGACTGCAGTACATCGATTCTCAGATCAGTGACCTGACCTCCCATACTTTGCTGCGGCAAGTGCTTCTGGTGATGTCCGTCTTTGCGCTGTTTAGCTTGCTGGGTATGCCCTTTGCGCTGTACAGACAATTCAAACTAGAGGATCACTTTGGCTTTAATCGCATGACGCTCAAAATGTTCATTAGCGATACGATCAAAGAAACTTTCTTGGGTGCCCTCTTAGGCGTTCCTCTGATCGCCGCAGTACTTTGGCTCATGGCAGAGGCGGGTAGCCTCTGGTGGCTCTGGGCCTGGGCACTTTGGACAAGTTTTTCATTATTAGTGGCATTCATTTACCCAACTTGGATCGCTCCAATATTCAATAAATTTACGCCCCTCGAGGACGTTGCGCTGGCAGAGCGCATTCAAGAGCTCGCGGGCCGTTGCGGGTTCACACTCAACGGTCTCTTCGTTATGGATGGCTCCAAGCGCTCCGCACACGGCAATGCGTACTTCACTGGTTTTGGTCGTGCGCGCAGAATTGTTTTTTTTGACACCTTGCTTGCACGCTTAACCCCGAACGAAATTATCGCGGTACTGGCGCATGAACTTGGTCATTTCAAGCATCGGCATATTCTTAAGCGCATGATCACGATGTTTATCGGATCACTTATTTTCTTCGCACTATTAGGTTGGCTCGCCACTCAGAGTTGGTTTTATACAGACCTGGGTGTGATTCCCCAAATGGGTGCGCGCAATGACGCGATGGCCTTACTGTTATTTTTTCTTGTTATGCCCGTCTTTACCTTTGGCTTAACACCGGTAAAGAGTTGGCTTTCACGTCGTGATGAGTTTGAGGCTGACCGTTTTGCCAGAGACCAGAGCTCCGCAGACGAACTTGTTAACGCACTCGTCAAGCTAATGGATGACAATGCATCAACGCTTACCCCAGACCCAGTGCACTCTGCTTTTTACGACAGCCATCCTCCCGCCGCAATTCGGATTCGGCAACTGACCGCTGCATGAGCCAACAGACACAGGGCCGAGTCATCGCCGCGCACGGGCGACACTACACCGTAGAGCTTTCTGATAAAACACTACTGAAATGCTACCCGCGCGGTAAAAAAAATGAAGCCGCTGTCGGTGACTATGTAGAAATCACACGCCAAGGGCAGGAAGAAGGCGCGCTGGAATCTATCCAGCCTCGCAAAAACCTTTTATTTCGCTCGGATGAGTCTCGAAGCAAGCAGTTTGCTGCAAACGTTGATCAGCTGCTCATTGTGATCGCAGTCGAACCTGCTTTTTCAGATGATCTCCTTGGTCGCGCTCTTGCCGGCGCTTGGTCGGCCGACATCACCCCGATCATTTTGCTTAATAAAGTGGATCTGACCGAAGGGCTACCCGCGGCACAATTAAAGCTCGCCCCCTTTCGCAAACTTGGGGTGCAAGTACTTGAGCTGTGTGCGCGGGATATCGAGAGCGTAAACGCAGTCTTACTGCCGATTCTCAAGGGCAAGACCTCCTTGCTACTTGGGCAAAGCGCGATGGGAAAATCAACGCTTCTTAATACGCTTGTGCCGCTTGCGCTGGCAGCAACTCAAACACACTCTGTTGCTCTCGGCGCGGGCAAACACACGACCACAAGCACTAGGCTCTACCACTTGCCTGACCAAGGAGGAGATCTGATTGACTCACCGGGTTTCCAAGGATTTGGGCTGCTGCATCTTAGTCGTGAGGAGATCGAGCGCGGTTTTCCTGAGTTTGCTGAGCACGTCGCACAATGCAGGTTTTATAACTGTACCCATCAGCACGAACCAGCCTGTGGCGTATTAGCGGCGCTTGAGCGTCAGGACATCGATGCGGCGAGACACGCCCTATACGTACGCCTGCTCGACGCTAAAACTGCGCACGAAAGCTATTAGTAGGATTGATTAAGCCTGCGCTGAGGCGGCTTCCGATAAGATCTGGCACATCCCTAACAGCATCGCTGCCGTAGCACCCCAGATAAAGAACTGCTTCCATGGCACAGAGTAGTACTGGCGTTGCGCACCATCGGCGAGCTTGACCTGATGGAACCGATAATTTGCTGTGTCGGTCAAAAAGCTCAACGGTACTTCAAAGACTTCTGCGACCTCAAATGCATCCGGGCTTAAGGTAAAGCCAGGTTGCACCAAGGCCGTTACCGGGCTCACAGAGAAACCCGTCCCGGTGATGTAGCGTGGTAAGCCGCCCAAACACTCTACAAAACTTCTCGACAGACCTGTCTCTTCCTCTGTCTCGCGTAACGCGGTGGCACGTACATCGACATCACTGGCTTCGACGCGCCCACCGGGGAAACTGATTTGCCCTGCGTGGTCATTTAAATGTGCAGTGCGCTGCGTGAGCAAGACCGTCAGCCCTTCTGGACGCATCACGATGGGGACGAGCACAGCCGCCTCAACGGGCGTGCCTTCGCGACCCGGCGCTCTGCGCAATGACTCGTCGGGAATATTCAAAGGACGCTGAATAGAACCCGTCAATACCTGTCTGATCCAACTCGGAGTGAGGAATTTTTCAGGGACAGGGCCGAACGGCAATACGGATGGGACCCAAGGCTGCGTCATCGGATCAAACGACGGGCGCACAGGTGCGCGTCGTGGACGTACTGCGTCAGGTTTATCAGCGGCCATAAGCGCCTAGAAAGCGTAAGGGTAAGACTGCAAAATTAAAAAGCACCCGAAGGTGCTTTTTAATTTGTGTCGCAGTATTAGGCTGCAACAGTTTTACGAACAAGCTTCTCTTTAATACGAGCCGACTTGCCGGAACGATCACGCAAGTAGTAGAGCTTGGCGCGACGCACATCGCCGCGACGCTTAACTTCAATGCTTGCGATCTGGGGTGAGTACAGTTGGAAGGTACGCTCGACTGCTTCGCCTGAAGAAATTTTGCGAACAGTGAAAGCTGAATTCAAGCCACGATTACGACGTGCAATCACGACGCCTTCAAAAGCCTGTGCACGCTTGCGTGTGCCTTCAACAACGTTAACGCTCACGATGACAGTGTCACCGGGTGCGAATTCTGGATGGGGTTTGCCGCCGGTTAGGCGAGCAATTTCTTCTTGCTCAAGAATAGCGATTAGGTTCATTTGAACTCCATATCATCATGCTCTCGGTTGATCTTATTTTGATCGATATTGTGTGTGACCTGACCCATTCAGGCACAGCGACCGGGCAGAGGATGCATTAACAAAGCCATTGATTCTACAACATATTTTGTATTTTTGCCCATTTCTGACCACCTAGAGCAAGCAGAGTCAATCCAAGCTAATCTACCATCCGACTCATCAAATATTAAAAAACACGCTGCATGACCACCTCGGCCCTATTGTTAGTGATCGCTGCGGCGATTGCACACGCCTCCTGGAACCTCTTAGCCAAGCGTGCTGCACACGTGGGGTCTCCATTTGTCTTCGCCTATGGCCTGTGCTGCACAATCGTTTATGCACCCTGGGTGATCTGGATCCTGATATTTGAGCAAAACGAGTGGAGCTGGCTTATCGCCGGCTGCATTGTGTTGTCAGGAATCCTGCATTTGGCCTATAGCCTTTGTCTGCAGCGAGGCTACCAACTCGCAGATTTGTCAGTCGTGTACCCAATCGCCCGGGGCACTGGGCCCTTCTTATCCACGATTGGCGCCCTGCTTTTCATGCATGAACCGGCGAGCGTTGCGGGTGTGGGAGGCATGCTCTGCGTCGTCCTCGGCGTGATGCTGATCGCGACGCAAGGACAAATAAGGAGACTGATGCAACCCGCGGCTATGGTCGGGGTACGCTGGGGTTTCCTGATCGGGCTCTTTATCGCGGCGTATACCCTA
>JBILJY010000160.1:0-6129 GCA_044376975.1 Burkholderiaceae bacterium
TTTGCTGACGCGACTCGCAGAGTTGATCTGTGAGTTTGATACGTCAAAGATCAATGATCAAGCGATCTCCCTGTCTCGTACTGCAATTATCGATACGATCGGCGTGACGCTTGCGGGCGTCACAGAACCTTGTGTGACAAACTTGTTCAAGGTTTTGGGCGTAGGCACAGCCCCTGGCGTGTCGACTGTGTTCGGTACGGCGATTAAGACGTCAGCGCTAGATGCGAGTTTTATCAATGGTGTGGGCTCGCATGCGCACGATTACGATGATTTCAGTCAGCCGATGGGTGGGCATCAATCGGCGCCTCTCGTCGCACCATTGTTTGCGCTGGCCGAAGAGCGAGGCGCAACGGGCTTGAAGTTGATACAGGCCTATGTCGTGGGGATTGAGACCGAGATACGCCTTGCTCGCGCAGTCAATTTCTATCATTACGACAAAGGCTGGCACCCAACGGCGACACTCGGTGTCTTTGGCGCTGCAGCTGCGTGTGGCTATTTAATTGGACTTGATAAACAGAAGATGGCTATTGCATTGGCAATTGCAGCGTCATTTGCTTCTGGGCTCAAGTCCAATTTTGGGACGATGGTCAAGCCTCTGCATGTGGGTCAGTGCGCGCGCAATGGTTTGTTGGCGGTGCTCTTGGCGGAGTCTGGTTACGACGCAAATCCAGCAACGCTGGAGCATAAGCAAGGCTTCCTGAACGCCTTTAACGGCCCTGGAAACTTTAATGCTGAATTGATGTTTGACAACTGGGCGAATCCCCTCGAAGTGCTCAGCAGTGAAATGGGGCTCAAGCAGTTTCCGTGTTGCGGGAGTACCCATCCGCCGGTCACGATGATGCTGAACTTACGCAGAGAAGAAGCAATCGATCTCAAAGAGGTCGCGAAGGTAGAGGTGCTTGTGCATAAGCGCCGCTTACCGCATACCAATAATCCAAATCCGCAGACGCCACTTGAGGCTAAATTTTCGGTTCAGTATGCCGTCGCACGCGCGCTTGTCTCTGGGGCGGTACGGCTCGGTGATTTCGAGGGCGAGGCACATTTTGATGCGGACGTTCGTGACATTATGGCCAAGCTGTCTGCGGGACCACATCCCGACATGGCGGATGACTCGCCAGAGCAGTTTGGCGCGGAAGTGACGGTCACTTTGAAAAATGGACAGTTACTCACGCGCAAAATCAACAATCTTGTTGGTCGCGGGATCACTTACCCCATGACGAGCGATGAGATGTGGGAAAAATTTAACGACTGCGCCAAGACTGCACTGCCGCGTGCGGACATACCACCACTTTTTGAAAGATTGGAAACCTTAGAAAAAGCGGCAGATATCCGAGCGGTCGCCAAGCTGCTGGTCAAGCGCGCCTTACCTGGGCAGGCAGGTAGAACGCAGACGCACATAGACACGAGCGGGGGAGGAAACGGTACAAATGTCCTTCAAGAGACATCTTGGGTACCGTAAGCCGCTCGTGAGGGTGTCAGTTGTTCGGCAGTAGGTGGAGGTCGGTTGGACTAAATGTCACGAAGACCGGGTCGTCACGCGTAAATTCGATCTGATCAAGCACGTTGAGGGTTGTGTCTTGAACCTTCACGGAATATTCAATGTGCGGGCCCATATACTGAATGTGTTCAATGACGCCACTCAGTGTGTTGATACGGTCAGACTGCACAACAGCCGAGCGTGCCTGTAGCCGTAGATCCTCCGCGCGTAATATAGCCGTGCGTTGTTCACCGTCTTTCCCACTAACGGGCTGAGCAAGGGTGATGGAGGACCCATCAGGGGCAAACCATTGCTGGTTACGACAGGTGAGCGTTAGAAAGTTTGCAGCACCAATGAAGTCAGCGGTAAATCTGTTTGCCGGTCGGCGGTAAAGTGCGCGTGGCGCGCCCTCTTCCACAATGAGCCCGGCATCCATCACGATGACACGGTCTGACATGGATAACGCTTCCGCTTGATCGTGGGTGACGTAGACCGCGGGGATGGCGAGCTCTCTTTGAATTCGACTGATTTCAGCGCGTGTACGATCACGCAAACGTGCGTCTAGATTGGAAAGAGGCTCGTCGAATAAAAGCACTTTTGGCTTGCCTACGATTGCGCGCGCAAGTGCGACACGCTGTTGCTGGCCGCCCGAAAGCTCGGAGGGCTGTCGGGCGGCAAGGCTAGAGAGGCCGACCACGTCGAGCGCCCAGGCGACCGATTCGGGAATGGTTGCGCTATCTACGTTACGAGCAATGAGGGGAAAAGCGACGTTTTCCGCGACACTCATGTGTGGCCAGATCGCGTAAGACTGAAATACCATGCCGAGGTCGCGTTCATGCGGCGCGATGAAGATATCGGCCTCGGGTTGAGAAACAACACGACCATCGATCTCGATTATTCCACCGTTTGTGCGCTCAAGTCCGGCGATGCAGCGCAAGGTGGTTGTCTTTCCGCAGCCGCTTGGCCCAAGCAATGTCACAAACTCACCGTCTGCGACATCGAAGGAAATGCCATGCACAATCGTAGTTTGACCAAATACTTTGATGAGATTACTAACTCGGATACCCATAGTGATTCTATCCAGTTGTGCAGTGTTATTTGACGGCCGGCGTTTTGCTGCGGTCAAGGAGTTTCATGGAGGGCCGATGATTGGTTATCAGCATGAGCAGATACATGGCGATAAACACGACGACCATTCCCACTAAAGACAGCGAACTGGCAAGTCCCCAGTTCGCTTGTTCGAAGAATGACCAAATCGACGTCGATAAAACGCTGGTCGACGCAGTGTAGAGAAGTACCGCCGAGGCGATTTCTCGGAAGAACGCCATAAATAGAAGGAAGTATGCGCCTTGCAAGGAGGGCATGGCCAGTGGAACGAGTATCCGCTTAATGCCTTGCAGGCGCGTCGCACCCGCTGTCCAAGCAGCTTCCTCCAGACTTTTATCAATTTGAATCATCCGACCACCAACCGTTTCCGTTGCATACGACAGAAAGCGGGTGATGAAGGAGATGACCAGAATAATCAGCGTTCCATAGATGGGTAAAGGAAGGTAGGCATAGGCCCAGAGCAGGCCGAGTCCGATCACAACGCCTGGCACGCCGAATGGGAGGCTGGCAATAAAGTCCAGTGTTCGATAGCCCGGAGGACGATGACGTAGCGTGAAGTAGCTAATGAAGGACGCTAAGCCGACCCCTACCAGCGCGCCGAGCCCTGACACGATCAGCGTGTTCCAGAAAGAGCGCAGGGTCGCGTCGGACTCGAAGAGGAACAAATAGTTTCGCCAGGTATACGCGCCTTCAAAGGGGTTGGCGCTGAAATACTTTAGAACAGAGACATAGGCAAGAATGATGACGGGCAAGATCAGCGCGCAGAGGATATAGCCCCAACAAAGCGTGTTTGCTGCCCATCTCCATTTGCCAAGCTCAATCAGCGTGAGGCGCCCGGCCTTGCCTGTTGTGACGGTTAAGCGGTTGCTACGTGCAATGCGACGCTGAAGCCAGATGGCTCCGCCCGTTAAGGCGCTGAGCGTCAAGCCGATTGCAGCGGCCAAGCCATAGTCGGGAGGGGGGAATTGCACGAGCAAATAAAGTTGTGTGGCGAGAACAGAGATTCGGCCAGGAATCCCCATGAGAGCGGGGATAGCGAATTGTTCAATCGAAAGAATGAAGGTGAGTACTAGGCTAGAGGTAATTGAAAAACCAAGTAGCGGCAGAGTGACGCGTCGTAATACGCCGAACGGCGTGGCTCCGGCTGCGCGTGCAGCCTCTTCGAATGTTGCGTCGATGCCCAGAATGGGGCCGCGCATCATCAAATACACAAAAGGAATTTGGTGTAAGACCGTCACAAAAATCATCCCGCTTTTTGTATACGCGTCAACTTTCCAGGTGTCTGAGCCGAAGAGCGATTCGAGGACGCCGTTAATTAAGCCTCCTGGCGAACCGATAATGATCCAGGCCATCGCCAAAATGAAAGAAGGCAGAAAAAAGCTGAGGCTAACTAGCGCCGTAACCGCGTTTCCCCTTCGAAAATCCGTACGATGCACGACCAGCGCAATGGCTGTGCCAACGACTGCTGCAATCACAGCAGAGGCAATGCCAATCAGAATCGTGGTGTAAAACGTCCCGAGCACGCCGCTTGAAAACAGCCCCTCCCAGTTACGAAGTGTCCATTCCCCAACCTGTCCTGGCGCCGCGCTTCGCAGGCTGCCATACAGCAGGGCAACAAGCGGAATCGCAACCAGAGCTGCGACAATAAAAAATGTGACGAGATAGATTGTGCCGAGTAAGCGGCCACTATCAAATATGCTCTCATTACGAAAGATCGGTGCAAGCGCAGTGGGCTGCTGTGGGGTCGAAATATGACGCTCACTATTCATGTTCTTCGTTTTCCGCAAGGCATAATTTTTTTAGGCCGGTCATCGTAACCGGCCTAAAAGAACTGTAAGACAAATTATTGAATACCGAAGGTCGTGCGCCAGTGATCAACAATTTGTTTTTGTTTGGCGGGCGGGAGTAACGTAAGCCCATCGACGGTGTTGGGTAGTGATGCTGTCGTTGGTAGGTGAGACAGGGGAGGTGCGCCCTTACGGGTGACGGCTAGACCCGCAAATTCTTGCAGAAAATTTTGTCCCTTTTCAGTCATCAGCCAGTTGGCTAAAACTTTTCCTGCATTGGGGTTAGGCGCCTTTTCGGCGACAAACATATACCCCAGCGAGAGCGTTGTTCCAGACTTAGGATAGACCATGCCGATAGGCGCGCCGTCTGCAAGCGCAACGTTTACTGGTAGGTCGGTGATTTCGGCGACATGCACGTCGCCGCGAATGACGGCCTGAAGAATACCCCCAGAGCCCTCAAAGAAGCGCACGTTATTGTCTTTCATTTTTGCTGCAGTGTCACCGAGGCCAAGCTTGTCCCAATAGGCCACGATGCCTTGAATCGACACGGACCGCCAAGGGGGGTTCATACCGATACGCCCCTTCCACTTCGGGTCAAATAGATCGGCCCATTCCTGAGGTACGTCAGCAGGTTTTACCCGTTGTTTGTTATAGATAATCCCTTCGCGCGCCGTTTGAACGTTGAACAACATGTTTTGTTGGTCGTGGTTAACCGCGGGTGGAAAGTTTTTAAGTTCGGGTGGTGCCCATTTCGCCATCCAGCCACTCTTCATACCGTCAAAAATACGCTGGTCTGGAAAGGTGATCAGGACGTCGGCGAGATGCCGGCCCGACGAGAATTCGGTGCTAAACCGTTGGATCAGGGGCGCGCTCCCAAGTCGCGTCATTTCCATCTTGATCGCGGGATAGGCTTTACGAAACTCGTTGGCAAGGCGTTCGGCGCCGGCAGGGTTGAGGTTGTGATAAAGCATCACCTTGCCTTCCTTGCGTGCTGCGGCCTCAACGGCAGCCCAGTCGCTTGTTTGCGAAATGCCAGGTGTAGGCGCGATGGCTAGGCATGCAGCGACAAGGGCGAGCAAGCACTTAGGTATTGCGAGTTTCCAAGTTTTTGGGGCAACACCGTTTGAGCTGCAGGGGGATTGACTAAACATATTTCATCTCCGTGATTGACCCTGCTATTAGCAGGGCAATTTTTTATAAGTGAAGCGTTCGAGCGACGCCTGAATACAGCGGTATATTCACGAATACTGACGCAGATGTCAAGGTATATGAATACGACGGATCAGTCGCGTGGTTGTTCCTCAGCAAGGCAGTGTAGCAATGTTGAGATGCGCAGGACTTTAATTGGCGCTTGAAATTCAGCCCAAAATATTTGACTTAGCTCGGGCGAGATTCGCCGGTCGATGAGGTCATGGGCCTTGCTCTCAATGACCTCGGGTGCAATAGGGCGTGACCAACTTCCAAGGGGTGAGGCGCACTGGTGACGAATAACAGACCCATCCGTGAGTGTTACGCAAACTTCAACGTGCATGGCGTCAAAACGACCTGATATTTCGGCCGTTTGCGTTAATTGGGTCACAGAGAGCAGGTGCGTGGCATCTTCAGAAAAACGCCGCATGTCGCTAAAGGAATCCAAGTTTAGACGCGCATCGAGCAGAGCAGCGACGACACAGTATTGCAGTGAAAACTTCCCATCTAGCCCGGAAGTAGGACTGGGTCGATCAATGTATGGCATCACCGGGGTAAGAATCTCTACCC
>JBILJY010000019.1:0-21201 GCA_044376975.1 Burkholderiaceae bacterium
CGATTTGTAAGGGCGATCCATACAAAACCACGCTGCAAACCTGGAAGTATGTCGCACCAGCGATTTTGGTGCCCTTTATGTTCGTGCTTGGTGACTCCGGTACCAGTTTGTTGTTGATGGGTTCAACCAAGGCGCTTGCGAACGCCGATTGGTGGCAAATTGCTTGGATATCGTTCACCGCAGCAGTTGGTATCGTATGTTTGGCGGGTGGGCTGCAGGGTTGGTTTATCGAGAAGACGCACATGTTCGAGCGGATCGTGATGGTCGTTGCAGGTGTGGCTCTTGCCTATCCTGATAATTGGGCCGATGTAGTGGGGTTTAGCGGATTTATTATTGTGCTCGTCACGCAAACGATGCGACATTTTAAAAACAAGGGCAGTGTGAATGTCTAGTTTGGCTCGTATGAAGGCGCTCTTCGCAAGGCTCGATGCAAACGATGCACAGCAATTGCGCAGGGTAACTCTTGCGTACATTGCTTTTCATGCGGTGTTCTGGTTCTTTATTGCGACAGTGAGTCATACGGCTCCGCATAAAGACAGTATTGAGGAACTATTCTGGCTGCAGCATTTTGACTGGGGCTATCCAAAGTTTGGACCGATTGGCACGTGGTGGGTACATCTATTTGTTGTGGTGTTTGGTCGCGCGGTTTGGGTGACTTATCTAGCGGGTGTCGTTAACGTCGCTTTGATGCTTATTGTGGTGTGGCGCATTGCACTCCTGATTGCGACTCCGGCTCGAGCACTGATGGCCGTTGTTCTGACGAGCCTCGTGATTTATCACAACGTGAATGGTTTGCAAGTCAGCTCAAATTTAATGCAGTTGTTTCCAACCGCACTATTTTTGTGGGCGGTCTTGTTGGCAGTTCGTAATCAGAACTGGTGGCGGTGGGCACTCTTGGGCATTGCAGGGGCGATTTGCTTGCTCACTAAGTATGCCGTGGGTATTTGGTTTGCTGTGATGGGAATCTGGATCTTGTTGGATTCTAGAATGCATAATCGGCGTGCCATGATGGGTATTGGCATTGCAATGATTGCGGGCGCGCTTGCGATGATCCCACATATCGAGTGGCTGATTCGTGAGGATGCTCCGACGTTGCGTTACATGCAGCGACAAGTTGGTGGGCAAGTCAATCACTTGGCCGAGGTGTTTAAGTTCTTGGGTAGCCAGGTAGGAAAGCTTGCCCCTTTGCTCATTGCGCTTGTCGTCATTCAGTTGCAATTTAAGCGTGACGGAGCGCCGGCACAGTCATGGAAGGGTGCAGCTAATACAACCACCGAAGCACGCTACGTTTCGTTTACTGCTTACGGCCCTATGCTGGTGACGTGCGTACTAGGTGCGATATGGATCGATCTCAACGCCAATTGGGCAACAGCGTATTTTGTTGTACTTGGCTTGTGGGCGCTACGTTATGTGCCGCGAGTCGATACGTCTTTAGCACTGCGTCGTGTGGTGGGTGTTGGACTATTCCTAAATATTTTAATTGCTGTATCGGTTGGCTTGTACTACGGTTTAGTGGTTGATTTGACTGGACGCGTTGCACGGGCGAATTACCCTGCCCAACAGCAGGGTGCTTTGCTCGATGAGGTGTGGGACGCTAAGGCACGCGGACCATTAAAAGTCGTGATCGGGGAAACCTGGGTCGCTGGTGTGACCTCAGTGATGTCGAAGGATCAGCCGCTAGTGATGCCATACGGGCTTTATCATCAAGGTCCTGCCGTCACTCCCGCGCTGATTAAAAAGTGTGGCGCGCTGATTGTGATTGATGCGGCCCAGGAGTCCCGACCTTTCAACCGTGGTGTGAAGAGTTTCTTGGAACAAGCGACAAAAACGGGATCAATCAATATGTATTGGAATCGATTTAGAGATAAAAACCCAATTGAAATTAAATGGGGGATTATTGAGCCAGAGTCTAAAGGTGCTTGTCGCTGACGAGAGCATTGTAGTTAGAGATCATTAATTTACTTGAGAGTTGGTTAATCAAAATGAAACGTACATTGAATAAGCTTTTGCCTGCCATGGTGCTACGCGGTGTGGCTGCACTTACCCTGATGAGCATAACAGTTGGGGTGCAAGCGCAACAGAACTATCCCAACCAGCCGATTCGGATCGTCGTCGGTTATGCGGCGGGTGGGACAACAGATATTTTGGCTCGTTCACTCGGTGAGCAAATGGGCAAAATCCTCGGGCAAACTATTATTGTGGACAACAAGCCTGGCGCAGCAAGCAATATTGGCGCGGCGTATGTGGCACAGTCGAAGCCAGATGGCTATACGCTCTATATGGCGACTGTCGCGAGCCATGGCATTAACCCTGCTTTGTATAAAGGTAAGCTCACCTTCGATCCCCTGAAGGATTTTGCGCCAATTTCATTAGTTGCTTCAATACCTCTTGCTTTAGTAACGAGTGTTAAGTTGCCCGTCAAAACGCTCGCCGAGTTCGTTGAGTACGCCCGTAAGAATCCGGGCAAGTTGAATTACGCCTCAAGCGGTAATGGCTCTCCCGGACATCTTGCCGCTGCCATGTTTAACGACGCAATGAAGCTTGATATTGTGCACATTCCTTTCAAAGGTGGCGCCTTAGCGAATACATCAGTTATGGCCGGTGACACCCAGTTAACATTTGCCACCTTGCCTGGAGTGCTGCCCCATGTACAGGCAGGTAAGTTGAATGTACTTGCGGTCACGACAGCAGCGCGATCCAAGGAAATTCCACAGACTCCAACCATAGCGGAGGCTGCGAAGTTGTCAGACTACGAGATCAACACTTGGAATGCGTTACTTGCACCCAAGGGCACACCACCAGCCGTCGTTGAGCGCTTAAATGCAGCAATTACTCAGGCAATGAAGTCACCGGATTTGATCCAGCGTTTTGAGCGTGAGGGCGCAACCCCCGTGACGAGCAGCCCCGAGCAACTCAATACCTTTATTGCTAGTGAGATCGTCAAATGGGGTAAGGTCGTTGACCGTACCCCGATGAGTACTAACTGAAGCTAGTTGGTTTTAAGATCTGCTTCACGTACGATTTTCTGCCAGAGCGGGACATCGATGCTCAAAAACTTTGCAAATTCTGCAGGTGAGTCGCCAACTGTGCGGCCACCTTCTTTCGCAATTTCTTTGACGAAATCAGGCGAGCTGAGGATTTTCTTTAGCTCAAGATTGAGGCGGTTTACGATAGCGGGCGGCGTGCCTGCAGGCGCGAGCAGTGCATACCAATTTTCTGCCTCATAGCCAGGTAGACCCGACTCGGCAACTGTTGGCACGTCGGGGAAGCTGGACGAGCGCTCTTTTGAGGTAATCGCAAACGCCTTGATTCGACCGCTTTCAACGTGTGGGCTGATCACTGCAATGGTACTGAAGTAAAGCTCTACCCGATTACCGATGATGTCAGTAATGGCCGCGGACTGACCTTTATAGGGCACGTGTACGGCCTTGATTTTCGCTTGGCTCACGAACATCTCTCCGGCTAAGTGCCCTAGTGTCCCAGTGCCGGGCGAACCGAAACTAAGTTTGTTGGGGTTGGCTTTGGCAAGCGTTATGACCTCTTTCATATTGGCAGCAGCAAGCGTTGTGGGGCCAACGACAAGCAACGGTGCGGCGGCCAAGCGCGTAATGGGCGCAAAGTCTTTAATTGGATCGTAGTTAAGCGTGGACATCATTGCCGGGGCAATGCCCAGGTTTGCGGCTTGCCCAAATAGGATGGTGTAGCCGTCAGGCTTAGATTTAGCGACGAAGGATGCGGCAATCGTCGAACCTGCACCGGGTTTATTCTCAACAATCACAGGTTGACCGATCAAAGGAGAGAGGCGTTCAGCAACCGTACGCGCCATCAAATCTGACCCTCCGCCAGGAGGAAAGCCCACAACAATCTTTAGGGGTTTGTCAGGAAAGGTTTGAGCTAGGCTAGGTCCAGCAACTGAGAGGCTCAGGCTGGTGAAGAGTGCCAAGCTTGCCACGCGTGTAGCGGCTTTCGCAGAAAAGCGCTTTTGAAAGCATTGATTGAATGAATAAACCGAACCCATGACCTAATCTCCTATATATTTGTGTTTCTTGCTTTTTACCTTACACCAGTAGATCTCACTTCACAAGACGGGTATTCAATAACATGACCATTCAACTTTTTGCTTTTGACACGCCTAATGCCCGAAAGATCTCCGTTGCTCTTGAGGAAATGGAGTTGTCCTATCAAGTGACGACCGTCAATATCGGCAAAGATGAACAGTTCAGTCCTGATTTTTTGAAGTTCAGCCCAAACAACAAAATTCCCGCAATCATCGACACGGATGGCCCTGGTGGTAAGACAGTCACAGTCTTTGAGTCCGGTGCGATACTGCTATACCTTGCCGAGAAGACTGGTAAGTTCATGCCAAAGGATTTGATTTCGCGTGTGCCCGTCTACGAATGGTTAATGTTTCAAATGAGTGGGTTCGGACCAATTCCTGGTCAAGTACATCACTTTCTTGGACTCTCCAACGAAGAGGATAAGCGTTATGGTGTTGAGCGTTTCAGTAAAGAAACACGCCGTCTTTACTCGGTGATGGATAAGCGTTTAGCAACATATACATTTTTCGCAGGCGACTTATCAATCGCTGACTTCGCGATCTTAGGCTGGGCATGGCGTCATCAGCGTCACCAGGTCGATCTGGCTGAATATCCAAACGTTAAGCGGTGGTACGAGACAATGATGGCGCGGCCTGCGGTCCAGTGTGGGTTTGCCGTTGCTCTGAAGTAGCGGCACGCATGAAAACACACGCGATCTCAGGGCCAGCCTTTGCTGCATTGTTGTTGGTGGCCTTGTTGATGGGCTCGAATCATATTGCGGCTCGAATTGCCTTTGATAATGGTGCAGATGTAGCGGCGGCAGTGGTGATGCGCAGTAGCATCACCGCGGTCGTAGTGGGCTTGATTATCCTCGTACAGGGTGTGTCGATTCGGCTGACCTCTCGGCACAAAAAAGTGTTGCCGCTCGTTGGCATCCTTTTTACGATTCAAAGTGTGACCATTTATTCTTCCGTAGCAAGACTCCCGGTCTCGCTTGCTCTACTCGCGTTTAATACTTATCCCTTGTGGATCGCGATGTGGGCGCGCGTGCTGTATCAAGAACGACCCGAGCCCCTTGTCCTGAAGGCGATGCCCGTCATGCTAATCGGATTGGCGTTAGCGCTAGATGTGTTTGGCGCAGCGTCTGGCCTAGGCATGCAACGGCAATGGCAGGAAATTGGTTTGGGTGTTGCCTTTGCTTTGACAGCAGCCTGCTCGTTTGGGCTCGGCATGGTGCTTATTCAACACAACGCGGCAGATCTAGACGGTCGAGTGCGTACGGTTGCCACAATGGCAATGGTCGGCGTCTTAACAGTAATCGGCGCTCAATTTACCGATGCGATGCAATGGCCCACGGCTGCGGTAGGGTGGTGGGGCCTGATAGCCTTAAGTGTCTTATACGGGACTGGTTTCACGATCATGTTCACGGTATTGCCGCGTCTAGGAGTTGTTGGAAACTCTGCCATCATGAACGTTGAGCCCATCGTAGCCCTAGTCCTTGCGTGGCTCATTCTGGGTCAAAAGATTGCAATCATCCAGGTGGTAGGCGCCTGTATTGTCGTCACGACAGTGATTTTGCTGGGACTGCGAAAAAAATAAATCTGATTTAGGGGTAGTGATCGGGCAGGCACACTTAACGTTTACCTGTGATTCGAACAGACGCATCGCTTTCGAGCGTGCCAGTGAAGGTATCACCGACAACTTCGCCCTTAAAGGTTTGTGTCATACCTTGCGCATCTGTATAGCTGAAAGTTATGTGTGTGCCCTGCAGCCTGCCTTCGATGCGCTGAAACGGTTTGCCTTGCGGTGTAAAGTCAGCATGAAACTCTTGGCTTTTTTGTACGATTGAAAGACTGATTTGATCCATGCCGGGGACATCTTCAAGACGCCAGAAACCCTGTACGTACGCAGGCACAATCCAAAAGTGTCCAACGGTTCCGCTATCCCCATAAAACGTTTTATCGGGCACCCAGCTACCCATGGTGAAAGTATTGGACACAATGCGTGTGCCAGGCTTCATGTTGATCAGCGTAGGGTAGAGTTTTCGGTTTAACCAAGGAAGTAGGTACAGGGTTACAACGGTTGCTTGCGAAAAATCCTGTGTGAAGATGTCTCCGGTAATGATCGTGACCTTGTCTGCTACGCCGGCGTTTTTTGCATTTTGCCGAGCATGCTCGGCCATTTGGGGATCAAACTCGATCCCGACTGCCCGTGCGCCATATCGTCGGGCCGCTTCAATCGCAATCTTCCCGTCGCCCGCACCAAGATCGTAGACAAGATCTTTGTCAGTCACTTGAGCTGTTTCGAGCATCTTCAATAAAAGGCTATCGGGCGTGGGTACCCAAATAACATCCTTTCCTTCTTGTGCCATGACAGGCTGATAGCCGGTAGCCGACGGAGTCGTTACGCCGCATCCTGCGAGGAACGCACTAAGGGTGATACACGCAATTAGAGTTTTCATGAGGCAGTAAAGAAGAGCAGTGTAGGGGCAAAAGATTGGACCGCTTTTATCTGCATTTAATTTGCAACAAAGCGCAGCTCTTCGGACGGGATGCGAAGATGTACTTCAGAGCCTGTAGGCAGTGCCGATTTTCCGCGACTGTGTGAAATATCCGCCCGCACGATTGCTTCACCCACACGGACGTCATAACGGAAAGCATCACCTAAAAACTCGGCGCTGAGTATTTCACCCTGCAACGCCAACTGCCCAGCAAGGTCGCTTTGCGCATCCGAAGTGAATCGCACTGCATGGGGTCTGAACGCTAGATCCATTTCAGTAGTCTGTTGCTCGAGCCCCTTCGGCAAAACAATCTCTCCGAGCTTGGGTGAATTAAAACGAAGATGATCCCCATCTGTATGGAAACGACCGGCAAATAAATTGACTGAGCCTACGAACTGGGCGACGAACCGATTCACTGGAAAATCGAAGAGCTCCATCGGTGACCCGACTTGCTGAATGACCCCTTGATCCATAACTGCAACTCGGTGACAGGTCGTCAGCGCTTCCTCTTGATCGTGTGTCACGAAAATCGTGGTGAGACCAAGGCGTTTTTGTAGTTCCACAAGCTCGTGTCGCGTCTGTGTTCTGAGTTTGGCATCTAAGTTCGACAGGGGTTCATCAAGCAGCAGGACCTGTGGCTCGATCGCCAGTGTTCGAGCAATTGCGACGCGTTGTTGCTGGCCGCCGGACAATTGTCCGGGACGGCGCTCTGCCAAGCCAGTAAGATCCACTAGTTCGAGTGCTTCACCAATCTTTCTTTGGATTTCCGCTTTGGGCAGCTTACGCGCTTCAAGTCCAAAGGCGACGTTTTGTGCAACAGTCATATGTGGCCAGAGCGCATAACTTTGGAACACCATTCCGACATTGCGCAACCAAGGTGCGGTGCCCGTCACGTCTTTACCATCGATCAATAACTCCCCACGCTGATGCTGGTTAAAGCCGGCAATGAGGCGAAGAAGGGTTGACTTACCGGAGCCAGACGGACCGAGAAGGGCGAAAAACTCACCTGGCTCGATACGTAGATTGATATCTTTCAGCACTGCTGTCGAGCCGAATGAAAGCGCGATGTTACGGATGTCGATTGCGACGGATTTCATGTCCGGGCTCCAACGTTTTGATGTGGTGTTGCGACGGCTGCGATGCGATGGCTTAAATACGTGCCAAGAGCAACTAGGGTGATGGCAATAACGCTGAGTGCTGCGCCGGGGCCACGTCCAGCAATAGATTGAAAGTAAAGATAGATGCCGTAGGACATAGGTGCCATGCTTTCTTTACTAGTTAACAAAATGGTCTCTGAGATTTCCGCAGCGGCGGTGATAAAGCTCGTAACAAAACCAGCAAGCAGGCCTCCCATCATCAGAGGAAGAACAATTCTACGGATAGTGCGCCAGCGGCTGGCACCGACGCTCTCTGCGGCCTCTTCCAGCGCGGGGTGTACTTGCGTCAATGCCGCCATACAGGATCTCAGTGCATAGGGTAGCCGTCTCACCGAATAGGCCAAGACAAAAATCAACCAGCTTGCCGTTAATGCTCCAGCTCCAAAGGGGAGTTCGACATCACGAAAGGTACGAAGGTAGCCAATGCCCAACACCAAGCCTGGCATCGCAAGCGCGACGGTCACGAGATGATCTAAGATTTGACGGCCTGGGATGGTCGTTCGAATCACAATGTAGGCAATCGCTGCGCCGAGTACGACATCGATGACAGCAGCTAGACCACAATAAAGAATCGTATTCCAAATCATCTGTTTTGCATCACTAAAAATAGTGAGGTAGTGTGCAAACGTGAATTGCTCCGGAAGAATGCTGAAGCTCCACACCTTAAAGAGCGACATCAATAAAATTCCTAGGTGAGGGGACAGCACCAACATGAGTATGCCAACAATCCAGCCATAAGCCATGACGGTTTGCCATGAAGAAAGTTTCCGCTTTGGAGCTTGCGCGCCGCCCCGTGAAATCAAGGCGTAGTCGCGACGTTTGACAAACCACCAAGATCCTCCCATCGCTGCGATGGAGAACAGCACGAGGATGACGCATATCACGTAGCCGATAGGGTCTTCGAGACCGATTGACGTGACGCGCAAATACGCCTGTGGGGCAAGCATATTTGTCACGTTTAGCACGAGTGGTGTGCCTAGGTCATCGAATACCTTGATAAAGACTAGCGAGGCACCGGCGATGTAACCCGGTAACGCTAATGGGAAAATCACTTTACGAAATAGTCGCCAACCTGACGCACCGAGGTTTTGACCCGCCTCCTCCATTGAGGAGTCGATTGTCGCTAACGATGCTGAGAGGTTAAGCAGGATAAATGGAAAGTAATGTAGTGTTTCGACAAAAATGATGCCGCTTAAACCCTCCATCACAGGGATACTAAAGCCAAAGAGATCCATCAAGATCAGGTTGACTGCACCAGAGCGTCCAAAGATCAATTGCATCGCCGCTGCGCCGACAAAAGCCGGCATCACTAAAGGCAATACCCCCAACGTTTGGATTAAGACTGCTCCCCTAAACTGAAACCGCATGGTGAGATATGCGAGAGGTATAGCGATTAGTGTGGCGCCAAGAACGGTCATTCCTGCGACAAACAAGCTGTTCGCAAACGACTCTCTCATTAAGGAAATTTGAAAGAACGCGAAAAAATGCGAGAGCGTTAAGCCACCATGCCCGTCTGAAAAGGCGGTGTAGACAACCGAAACGACTGGGCTGATAAGAAAGACAGCTAAAAAAATCGCAATCGCGATAGCGATTGCGATTAGGCCGATACTGTTACGCTTCAACGTAGACTCGACTACTTGGCAGAATTAGCGAGAGTCACTGCGCGAGCGTAATTTGCTTTAGCGCGGGTGGCCCACTCTTCTTCTATTTTTGCCTTGGCTCTGGATGCTTCAACATCAGATTTGTTGCTTTTAAATAGAGCAAGCAGTGCTTTGTCTTGAATTTGCGTTTCATCCACGGCTGGGGAGTAGGCTAGTTGACGCGCCTCAGCGAGCTGAGCGCTGGGTTTGCCGCCCAGACGTTTTTCGGCATCGTGAATTGCTTTGGTCGCAGCGACAAGCTCTTTGTGACGGAAGGTAATCATTTGATCGAACAGCGATCGTACAACCATGTATCTTGTTTCCGACAACTGAGAATCAAAATTAACCTTGGCTTGGATTGTGCCGCTAAACGGGTTGGGATAGTCTGGCGGTGCTTTTTTGTAGGTGGCTGGCAATACGGGCAGACGACTAATTTGTTTGTCTAGCAGTAGTTGCTGCCCTTCGGGCGACAGAGTGAATTCAATAAAACGCTTGCCTGCACCGGGAGATTTTGCACCCTCAATCAATGCGATATTCGCTGGAACAATTGAGGTGACAGTTGGGTATACAAAATCAACAGGCATACCTGAATTTTTTGCCGCCAAACCAAAGAAGTCGATGACCAAGCCGATGCCGAACTGACCGTTCGATACTCCATCAGGGACGCCGAAGCTGCGCTCGGTAATCGCGGCACAGTTGCCGCTGATGGCCATGATTTGTGCCCAACCTTTTGTCCAACCCTCTCCCTGGAGGATGGTTTCAACGGTTAGATGTGTCGTTCCAGAGCGAGAGGGGCTTGAGGTAGCAACATGGCTGAAGTAAATGGGCTTAACCAAGTCCGCCCATTCCTTTGGGGCAGGTAGCTTGTTTGCTTTCATGTAGCGCGTGTTCCACATTAAGCCGTACCCCGCAAGGGCTTGGCCGCGATAGAAGCCCTTGGGGTCATTAACGGGATAGTTGCCAATTTTGGCAGGGATGTCCGGATTTCCGGGGCCAATGTTTACCAGTAACTTCTGTTGGGATAGGACCTCAAAGGCGTCCGGTGCGGATGCCCAGAAAATCTCCGCGCGTGAGCCAGGAGCTTGTTCGCGCACGTAGGCGATACCGGCGGCAGTGTTTTTGTTAAGAATTTCAACGGTATCTGAGGGGTATTTGGCCTCGTACGCCTTCTTATATGCTGCGGTCAGCTCCTTGGGGAAGGATGTGACAACCGAAATGGTCTCTGCGTGAACAAGACAAGGCGAGATCAAGGCAAGCGAAAGGGCGGCGAAACTTAAGCGGAAAGCGCTAGATTGCATATTGGCCTCTGGGTAATTGTGCAATAGATTTGCGCATTGAGCGCGGATAGATACAGCAAAATGGTAACAGGGTCAGAGGTCGTTTTGATGTCATAATCGATGAAAAGAATTGTTTAGGTAGGCTTTTAAATCTGCTCAGGTTCTTTGCCTAGTGCGTTGATGTTCAATTATCATGTGGCGCTCTTTAGGCGGTAATTGACCAGCCAAAGACAGATAAAAAGAATGGAAACATAATGAGACAAGCTTTTAAACGCAGCGCCCAAGCCTTAACCGCTAGCAACTAGACTTACTCGAGGAGAGCGACCGTGGACGGTTGGAGAGCAAGGCTAGGGTTCTTATTGCCACCTGGAAATCCAAATGTGGAGCCTGAGTTGATTTCGATGGCGCCCAAAGGTGTCTCCGTGCATTTTGGTCGGATGATCGCGCGTGGGGTGCCAGGTGCCCACGATGGGCAGGACGCGCGTACGCGTTGTCAGTTGGACCATATCGATGAGCCAACGGAAATGTTGGCGCACTTGCGCCCGCACGTAATTGCCATGGCTCACACTGCATCGAGTTACATGTTAGGTCGCGATGGTGAACTCGCGCTGACTGCGCGTCTAGAAAAACAATACGATATTCGCTTCACCTCAGCGTTTGTTAGTGTCGTCGCTGCGATGCAAGAGTTAGGCGTGAACAAAATCGCGCTGGGCACGCCCTACGCTGAAGCTCAAACATTAGCTGGCAAGGCCACGCTAGAAAGCTACGGTTTGAAGGTAGTGAATTATCACCGGCTAGAGAATGTGCGCAACATATACGAAGAGACACCAGCGCGTGCGTATGCCTTAGCAAAGGCAGCAAACACCCCGGACGCCGAGGTGATTTTTTTGAGTGGTGTTGGCATGCCTACAGTCGAGGTCTTGGATGCCCTTGAAAAGGATCTTGGCAAGCCCGTGATCTCAAGTGTGGCCGCAATGATGTGGAACTGTCTGCGTATTGCGGGCGTGCAGCCTGTTATTCCCGGTTATGGCCGCTTGCTTGCAGGCGAGTGATATTCATCGTAGGTTCTTCGGAGATCGTGCGTGGTTGAGCGCGGATTAAATATGTTCTGGGTTGTTCTAGGTTTGGCGACGATGGCCAACGCCTGGACGCTGGGACTATTCGGCTCTATGGGACCCGACAGCGGTCTGTTCCCGATGATCTGCGGTGTCATCATTACAGTATGTGGCCTGATGCTGATGATCAATCGCTCTACGCGTGTGGTCAAGCCCGATTGGCCGGCCTCCACGGGTCGCCGCCGCATACTGGGTGTGTTGGGTGGACTCGTTGGTTTGACCGTGACGCTGCCTTACTTAGGCTTTGCGATCTCAAGCGCGCTGACAACGTTCGTTTTGCTACAAACAATTGAGCGTTCGCGTGTACTAGAGTCAGTGGTGTTGACGCTCGTGTCGGTGTCAGTGATTGTGTACGTGTTTGGCCATTTGCTCGGCATGTCTTTGCCTCGTGGCCCCTGGGGTTGGTGATGGACGCAATCAACGGTTTAGCGATGGGATTTTCGGTGTTGTTTACACCTGAAAATTTGTACTTCTGCTTTCTCGGGAGTCTGGTTGGCACCTTGGTTGGCGTATTGCCAGGAATTGGACCTCTTGCTGCCTTAGCGCTTTTGTTGCCCGTCACTTTTCAGTTAGCCCCAGTCGCGGGATTGGGGATGCTATGCGCGATCTTCTATGGTGCGATGTATGGCGGATCGACGACCTCCATCTTGGTCAATATTCCTGGTGAGGCAGCCTCAGTGGTTACCGCCTTAGACGGGCATGCGATGGCCAGACAAGGCCGTGCAGGCTCTGCACTTGGGATCGCAGCGATTGGCTCGTTTATCGCTGGCACCATCTCACTCGTCGCGTTGACTTTCTTTTCGCCCTTGTTGGCCTCCGTGGCGATTAGTTTCGGCCCGCCTGAAAACTTTGGGTTGATGGTGCTTGGGCTTGTATCGACTCTGTATATGATCGGAGGGTCTAAAGTGAAGGGCGTTCTGATGATTGCCCTTGGATTCCTTGCCGCAACCGTTGGGATGGATATCGTTAACGGCCAAGATCGGTTCACGCTAAATAACGTCAATCTTGCTGGAGGGATTGAGATCCTATCGGTGGTGATCGGTCTGTATGGCGTTTCGGAAATTCTCACTAACTGTGAGACCATCGTAAAAAATCAGTTGCTCGCGGAAAAAGTTCGTGGACTCTGGCCCTCTTTCAAAGATTGGAAGGCATCCTGGAAACCGATGATGCGCGGCAGTTTCTTAGGATTTTTTCTTGGTCTCGTTCCAGGTGGTGGACCGGTTACGGCCTCCTTTGTGTCTTACACGCTCGAGAAGCGCTTAGCCAAAAATCCTGAGCGTTTTGGCAAGGGTGCAATCGAAGGCGTTGCGGGGCCTGAGGCTGCTAATAATGCGGCTGTCTCCGGCGGCATGATTCCATTATTTACTTTGGGTATCCCAGGTAATGCCGTGACGGCGTTACTGTTGGGTGCGCTGGTGATACAAGGTGTACAGCCAGGCCCAACATTCATTACACAGCGACCCGATTTGTTCTGGGGTGTTGTTGCAAGTATGTACGTAGGCAATGTCTTTTTGCTGCTGCTCAATTTACCCCTGATCGGCTTGTGGGTACAGTGTCTTAGGGTGCCATATCGGGTATTGTTTCCGTTGATCCTGCTGTTGGCCGTTGTCGGAACATACTCCGCTAATAAAAACGTTTTCGATTTGTGGGTCATGCTTGGTTTCGGTGTCGTCGGCTATGTCCTGCGTAAACTGCAGTACGAGTTTTCACCATTCTTGATCGCGTTTGTTCTGGCCCAAATGCTTGAGCAATCGCTGCGGCAGTCCTTAGTGATGTCGCCGCATGGTATGTTGATTTTTGCTGAAAGGCCGATTGCGGCCTGTTTGATTGGTATAAGTTTGATTTTAGTAGTACTAGTTTTTCGTCAACGAAAGTTGAATCAACCCGGAGGAGACATATAAATGAAACTGATCCACTCTTTTGTTAGTTTGCTGGCTGCAGCCGCCTCGGCAACCGCCATGGCACAAGTATCACCTGAGGTCGCGAAATTAAAGCCAAAAGACTTTCCCACTCAGTCAATTGAGTACACCGTGGTCTATCCAGCTGGTGGAGGGATGGACCTCACAGCGCGGCAGCTAGCAAAATATGCTGAACAGGTGAGCGGCGACAAGATCTTGGTGAACAACCGGACCGGTGGAGCAGGTATGGTTGGACACACTTACCTAGCGACACAAGCCAAACCAGACGGGTATACCGTTGGCATTCTGGCTAACCTTGTTTGGGGTGACGCTATGTTGCGCGGCAAGGAAAAATGGTCTTTGTCGAATCTAGAGACTATCGCCTATATCAATAGCGATGCGCTAGCCTGGGTGTCTGCAACAAAGGGACCGTTCGCTGGCAAGTCGGCTAAAGAGATCGTACAGACAGCTAAGGATAAGCCAGGCACCGTGCGCGTTGCGATTGTTCCGGGCAGTATGTGGGAGTATCTGATTGATCAGATCGAAGCTGCAACTGGTGCAAAGTTTCTTCGCGTGCCCTTTCAGGGCGGGAAGCCCGGCATTGTTGCCTTGTTAGGCGGTAACGTCGATATCGCACAGGGTTTTTACGGCGAGTTTGAAAGCTATCTTCAGGCTAATCAGGTCAAGCCAATTGCTGTTGCAAGCAGCCGTCGTCTTGGCAATATGAAGGATGTTGCAACCTTCAATGAGATCTTCGGAACTAAAGACATCGTGTGGAACATCATTCGTTTGGCTGTTGTGCCTAAAGGTACGCCAGCAGATCGCAAAGCCTATTTGGCAGCAATGATTAACGCTGCTGTCCGTACACCCGCTTTGTCTGCAGAATTTGCAAAGCTTGGTGCATACGCCGATCCACTCTTGACCAATCCTGCAACGGCGGCAGCTGAGCTTGATAAGATGGCTCAGGCCGAGCGCGCGTTCTACGTCAAAACAGGTCGACTGAAGTAACCTTGATATGACGGCTGCACTGCTTTCCGAACCGCTTGTCCTGGCTGGCAAGCGGTTACGTAATCGCGTCGCACACGCATCGATGACGACTCACATGGGATATCAATCTCAGGTGAGTGATCGACAGATTCAGTATTACGAAAATCGTGCGAAAGGTGGTGCGGCACTCATTGTGACAGAGCCCTTATTGATGGCTCCCCATCAGACAAATCCTGCGCGTATCAGGGTTTGGAATGATGATAATTTGGGTGGACTCAAACGTTGGGCCGACGCAGTAGAAAAACATGATTGCCGACTCCTTGGGCAGATTCAGGATCCAGGAAGAGGTCATCACGATGCAGGCCGGAACTACAGCGCACTTGCGCCCTCGGCGCTCCCCGACGATTTAAGTTGGACGATGCCTCATGCACTGACGCTCACTGAGATTAAAAATTTAATCGCTGACTTTGCCTTGTCGTCCGCGCGTTTGCAACGCTGCGGCTTTAGTGGCGTTGAATTGTCTGGCGCACATGGACATTTGTTTAGTCAGTTTATGTCGCCGTGGTCGAACCGACGTACCGACGAGTATGGTGGTGACTGGGAAAATCGTACGCGTTTTGTACGCGAGTTGGTTTCAAGCATACGTGATTTATGCGGACGTCAATTTATTATTGGTTTGAAGTTACCGAGTAACGACGGCATTCCGAAAAGTATTGGTCCGGAGGAGGCTGCGGTTCTGGCTGATCTCTTTACCCGTTCTAAAGAGGTCGACTACGTTTGTTTTGCTCAAGGCGCGCATGCGCGCTCGCTTGAGACGCACGTCCCCGACCGAAATGGTCCAAACGTTCCTTACATTGGACTCATTCGAAAACTTAAGGCTTCGTGTAACGATGTTGCCGTGATGGCGCTTGGCCGAATTACGGATCCAGCCGAAGCTGAGGGCATACTAACTCGAGGCGACGCGGACCTGATAGGAATGGGCCGCACGCTCTTGGCCGATCCCGCTTGGTACAACAAGGCCATGCAAGGTCGAACGAACGATATTCGTTACTGTATTTCTTGCAACACCTGTTGGGACACGATCATTACCTATGGTGAGCCCTTAGCTTGCGTCAACAACCCCCGTGTTGCCGAGAAGAGAGAGGTCGATTGGTGGCCAAAGCCTGCAAAGCGCAAGTATCGCGTTGTCGTGGTGGGCGCGGGTATTGCGGGGATGGAAGCTGCTTGGGTTGCTGCTGCGCGCGGGCACTCTGTCACTTTGTTGGGGACGGGATCGGAGGTTGGCGGTAAGGCACGGTTGCGTGCTCAGCTCCCAGGTGGAGAAACGATTACAAGTATTTATGACTATCAGATGGTTTGTGCACAGAGGGCTGGTGTAGATATCCGGCTTGGCAAACGCGCTGAACTTCAAGACATTCTGTCGTTGAATCCTGACTCTGTGATTCTGGCAACAGGGGGAACGATGCATCGCCCTGAGTGGGTTCCTGAGGAAATCGCGCGCGAGGGTTGGGTCACCAATCTCCCGAGTGCCATGCATGACGTTGTCAAGCTTTCGTCTCGTCAAGCGGGTACTGCTGTGGTCTTTGATATGGATCATACTGAAGGTACTTACGCCGCGGTAGAACTCTTGGCGCAGCGCTTCGAACGCGTTGTCCTGATGACACCTCGTGCGCTGATCGCACAAGATGAGTCAATAGTCACTAGACAAGGAATATTGCGCCGACTGTCGATGGCGCGAGTTGAGATGTTATTGCTCAGTGAACCGGTTTGGTCTGAGCAGTTTGAAGATGGGGTACTTGAGTATAAGAACGTTTATAACGGGGATCTCGGTCGGATCGAGGATATTTCCTTCTTGTCCTATGCGACGCCTCGTGCGGCGAATGTTGATCTCGTCGAACCGCTCAAAGCGTATGACCTTGAACTTTATCTTGTAGGCGATTGTCGTGTGGCGCGAGGCTTGATGGGCGCGACACGCGATGGTCACAAAGCGGGTGAATCTGTTGGTAGGTACATTAACTTTAGAAAGGAGACGCCAATGTCTAGCACGACTGTACGTAATATTGATGTAGATACTGCACTCAAAGCAATCAAAGCGGCACGAGAGAAAGCGAGTGCATTGAAAGTAAACATGTCCATCGCCGTATGTGATACGGCCGGACACCTTAAAGCCTTTGTTCGCATGGACGGCGCTTCCCTAATCTCGCTCCAAATCGCACAAGATAAGGCACATACGGCGATATCGGGTGGTTTACCAACGCATAAATGGCACGAGTACATCAAAGACGATGCGCCATTGATTCATGGCCTCGTTCACACACCTAGGTTCATTATTTTTGGTGGTGGCTATCCGATCATGGAGAATGGCCAGATGATTGGGGGCATTGGCTTGAGTGGCGGCCATTATTCTCAGGATATGGAATGTGCTGAGGCAGCCCTAAAAGCAATCGGGCTGCCGGAGTAAGCCTAGGCCGCTCGGTGTCAGTTGGGTTAAGACACTTTATCGAGTAGCTCGACCTCGTAGCGATGTGTTAACGCACATTTGCGTACGGGGTCGATTAGGCGCATTTCAAATAGAGGTGATGGACGGATGGCGCCTCGGGTCCCGACCGTCCCACAACTCATTGCTGTACCTTTGGGGAGCGTCCCCTTGTTTGTATAGCGAGAAATAAGATCCAGGGGTGGTAGCAGGGCAGATAACGGTCCAGACTGATACAGCACCTGTGTGCCGTTTTCATGTACGTAGGATTCGATAATTAACTGATCCCAGTGTGCCGCGACATCTGAAAATAGCCAAGCCTGTCGCCCAACGGGTTTGCTACAAACCTGCTTAGAAAGTGCCACACTTACTGTTTCCAGGCCGCGATCAGTATGGTCGGAGGTGAGCGAAATCAATAATTGATCGTTGTGCATAAACACAAACACTTCGACCTCGCCCGAGCCCTCGTTGCCAACCATTTGCACGGTCGAGTCTTGGGTAAGCAGCTGCTTCGATACGCGATAAAACAAAGGCACTGAGCTCGGGCGTGGCACGCCAATGGCTGCAAGCTCTTCGATGTGGTGTTCAATCGCAGCATGATCACGGCCAGCCCAACCCGCGATAATCATTTGTTCAATGTTTGTCTGTATTTTGGTTACTGTATTGTTGTGTATCAGATCAAAAAGTAGATTCATAGGGTTCTCAAAAAAAATCTAGTCATCCGACGATCATCGGGGGCTACCCCCGCCGTCGGCTGTTGAAAAGTACCGTTGAGGATATTGAGTCGCACTTAGTGCGATGCCGGCATACATACTACCCAAGGATTACTTCATTATTTAAGGCTAGGGGAAGTGTACTGTGCAATGATCATTTGGAATAGTTCGTTGTATTCTGCGGTTGTTATCGATGTCGCTTGACTAGGTGGGATAAGGAATATGAAGGCGTATGCACTTGTAATGGTGTTTTTAACCGAAGCGCACCGGGAGTTAGTCGCGCAAAATTTCGAATTAATTTATGCGCCGAATGAAGGCACAAGCATAGATCGTAGTAACAGTGCTGCGCACATCGCTGCACACGCTGACAATATCCGAATCGTTTTGACTAATGGTGCGACCGGCATCACGACCGATGAGATCAATGCATTGCCTAAATTGGAAATCTTGTGCACCTTAGGCGTTGGCTATGAGACTGTTCCACTTGAGTACTTAAAACAGCGCGGCATTAGAGTGTGTAACGCAGCTGGTACGAATGAAGATTGTGTCGCCGATCACGCGATGGGACTTTTGCTCTCTGCAATTCGCGGTATTCCAGCCTTAAATAGTGCTGTGCGCAAAGGGATTTGGCGTGATGCGATTCCCAGGCCACCGAATGTATCAAACAAACGTCTCGGACTTCTCGGTATGGGTGGTATTGCAAAGAAGATTGCAAAGCGTGCGCTGGCGTTTGAGATGCAGATCGGATACTACAGTCGAACACGCCGTGAGGAGACTGGGTTTGAGTTTTTCCCTGACTTACTGTCGCTAGCAATGTGGTGTGATTTTCTCGTTATTGCAGCGCCTGGCGGGAAGGAGACATTTCACATTATCAACGCGGCAGTCTTAACGGCGCTTGGCCCGCAGGGCGTGCTGGTCAATATCGCACGAGGTAGTTTGGTGGATACTGAGGCGTTAGCGACGGCTTTACGAAATAATGTCATCGCAGCGGCGGCGCTTGATGTGTATGAAAGCGAACCAAAGCCGCCGTTGGCATTGCTAGAGTTTGAAAACGCGATCATCACGCCACACGTGGCGGGCTTATCGCCCGAGGCAATGCTGGCCTCGGTCGAGTGTTTTATTGATAACGCAAACTTGCATCTAGCGGGTAAGCCGTTACGCACACCGCTTTAATACACCCTACTCGAAAAGCCTGCAGAATTACTGAGGTGTAAAACCGGCTTCTTTCACAATGCGCGCTAAAACAGGACGCGTATTATTTAAATAATCTTGGAAGTCTTTGCTTGTGCCTCCCAAGACGGTATACCCGTTACTGTGGATCGACTTCTTATCGAACTCGGGATCTTTGAGTATCGCTTCAACATCCTTCGCGATCTTATCGATGATTGCTTTTGGGGTTCCGGCAGGTGCGGCGAGCATCATTTTGAAACTCAGATCACCCCCTGCTAAGCCTTGCTCAATCATCGTGGGTACCTCTGGGAACATCCAATTACGCTTAGACCCGTTTGTTGCAATTGGGATCAGCGCTTTGGCCTCAATTTGTGGCTTTGCAAGGTGAGGGGGGAGCCATGCGCTATCGACTCGTCCGCCAAGCATGTCGGCAATAATGGGGTTCATACCGTTATAAGGGATGTGATTCATTTTGTAGCCACCCGTCAGCCCACCTAGAATACGCATCCGGAATTCCGAGGGGCTTCCCACAGCTTCTGAGCCGAAAGTGACTTTGCCAGGGTTCTGTTGCGCCAGTGATAACAGCTCTTTGAGGGTGCGTGCTTGAACTCCGGGGCGGACAACTAGAAAAGCAAACCCCTCAGCGATCCGGATGATGGGTTCGAAATCTTTTTCTGGGTTGTAGGTCAGACTTTTCTTGAGCAAGCCATTGACAAGAAATGCTGCGTCGCTGCCCATGAAAAGGGTGAGTCCGTCAGGTTTGCTCTTCGTGACATAGCTCGCACCTACGGCCTCTGAGGCACCGGGCTTGTTCTCCACGATCACGGGCTTTCCCCAGGTTTGCTCTAAGCGGTTCGCGAGCGCTCGACCTACTACATCGGTGATACCGCCCGGTGTATATGGAACGACCAGTTTGACGCTACCGCTTGGGTACGCTGCAGCACCGCCTTGTGCTTGCGCAGGAAGCGAAGTCGACACAAATAGTGAGGCAACCAAAACTTTTAGCATGGTGAATTTCATTTTGTCTCCCTTTGTTATTAGTCCATTCGAACACTGTATGGCGTTCAAAGCAAGACCTGTGTAAGGACCCTCAGAGTTTTTTATGGGAGGTTAAGTCAACATGAGTGTTGCAATCGAGCCTTATATTTGTGACACTCTCTATAGAAAAAAACTAGGGATATCATGAAGACAAAATTATTTTCACCGCTACAGATTCGTGATCTCACGTTGAAGAATCGCATCGCGCTCTCGCCCATGCTGACCTATTGTGCTGATCATGGCCACTTAACTGATTGGCATCTTGCGCACTACGCAAAGTATGCAGTGGGTGGGGTTGGGCTAGTGTTCGTCGAATCAACAAAAGTGGATCCCCGAGGTTGCACAACACCAAACGATCTTGGCCTGTGGAAAGACGACTTTATTGCGCCGATGGCGCGCATCACTTCGTTTGTAAAGGCGCAGGGCTCAGCAATTGGTATTCAGCTTGGTCACTCGGGCCGCAAGGCAAGAAACTCTTTGCCATGGGAAGGCCGTCTTCCGCTCGGTCCTGAACAAAAAGGCGTCGATCATGACGAGGAGTGGGAGTTAATTGCTCCCAGTGCGGTTGCGGCTGGCTCTAAGGCGAGTGTTCCACGAGAGATGAGCCTTAAAGACATTCAAGACCAGATTGAGCTGTGGGGTAAGGCCGCTGCACGTGCCGACGCAGCCGGCTTTGACGTACTGGAAATCCACGGTGCGCATGGATACTTATTACATCAGTTCTTATCTGCGGCAGCTAATCAGCGCAAAGATCAATATGGTGGTTCACTCCAAAATCGTATGCGCTTCGCAATCGAAGTTGCAGAACAAGTGCGCTCTGTATGGCCGACTGGTAAACCATTGTTCTATCGTGCCTCCGCAGTAGACGAGGCGGGCCTGACGATTGAGGACACGGTAGCACTTTGCCGCGCGCTAAAAATTGCCGGTGTTGATGTGATTGATTGCTCAACGGGTGGCATGTCTGAGCACTCTATCGCGAGCGGTGTCACTCGGCCTGGATATGGGTATCAAGTGCCTTATGCGGAACAGGTGCGGCGTGATGCTGAGCTTCTCACCATGGCGGTAGGTTTAATCATTCATGCCGACCAAGCGGAGTCCATTCTACAAAAAGGACAGGCAGATTTAGTTGCCATTGGCCGTGAGCTCTTACACAACCCGAACTGGGTGCTTGATGCAGCCGATAAGCTCGATGA
>JBILJY010000020.1:0-20981 GCA_044376975.1 Burkholderiaceae bacterium
TAGGGATTTTACCGGATATGCGGAATCTACTCAGATAGCCCTAAAGCGTCTAGGCTGGGCGGGTATCATAGGCACATCACAACATAAGGGATATTTATGCTGCCGATGTATCGCCTCGCCTTGTTAGTGGGCTGCGCCGCGCTTCTTGGTGCCTGCGCGGGTCCTGCCCGTCCACCCGCAGATGCCAACAATAATGCATCCGTGAATACGCCATCCAGCCCGTCTAGGCCGACAGAAGCCGGCTCAAGCGTAAACCTATTACCACCAAGCGGCGGCTATACCCCAACCACGCGTCGCGCAGCGATTCAACGCTTCGGGATCGAGCTTGCGGCGACGCGCAAGCTCTCAGAACCGGCGGTACTCGCTCTGCTGGCCGATGCGCGCTATAGCGAAACGGTCATCCGTATCGTCTCTCCTCCCGTCGCCGGGCAGCCCCGGGCGCCGCGGAGCTGGAAACAGTACCGCGGACGTTTCGTCGAACCCATCCGAATCAACCAAGGCCGCGCCTTTATGGAGCAATACAGCACCGAACTCAGTCGAGCTTCTGAACGCTATGGAGTACCCGCAAACATTATCGCGGCCATTATCGGGGTAGAGACTCTCTATGGGCGCAGCCAAGGTAACTTCCGAGCGCTCGATGCACTAACCTCACTGGCGTTTGACTATCCCGACCCCAAAAGGCCAGACCGCGCAGAGCTGTTTCGCAATCAGCTTGCCGACTTAATTGAGCTCGATTTAACGGGCCGCCTAGATGCGCGTTCGGTGAAGGCCTCCTACGCAGGTGCGATCGGGATCCCGCAGTTCATGCCGGGGAGCATCAAACGCTTTGCAGTGAGCGCCAGTGGTGCGGCACAGATCAATCTGTCGAGCAGCGTGCCTGATGCGATCGTGTCTGTCGCAAACTTTTTAGTCGAGCATGGTTGGCAGCGTGGACTGCCGGTCTTTGCACCAGTCACATTGCCGGCGTCGGCGGGTAAGCTGGTGGATGGCGGGCTCAAACCAACACTCGATTGGCCACAACTGCGTGCCGCAGGCGCTAAGTTGGCCCCCGGCGCCAAAGAGGGTGCCTGGACGCGCACAGCGCTTGGCGTCATTGATCTGCCCGAAGAGTCGGCAGGAACCGTCGAGTTACGAACCGCGACACAGAACTTTTTTACCATCACGCAATACAACCGAAGCTATTTTTATGCAGCGTCGGTTGCAGACCTCGCTGCTGAACTCGCAAAGCCCTAGCACGGTCAGCCCAACTTAGGCTTGTTCGTCAAACAAGCCTGTTGATAAATACCTATCGCCACGGTCGCAAACAATAAAAGCGATCGTGGCGTTTTGAGCCTGCTGCGCTACCCGCAGTGCCGCCACTAAAGCACCCGCCGCGGAAACCCCCGCACAAATGCCTTCCTCTGCGGCAAGACGCCGGGCCATTGCCTCTGCGTCCTTTTGCTCAATCAATTCAAACTGATCCACTAGGCTTGGGTCGTAAATTGCAGGGAGGTATGCCTCAGGCCATTTCCGGATACCTGCTATTTGCGAACCCTCTGCAGGCTGCGCACCAACAATTTTTATATCCGGATTTTTTAATTTCAGATAGCGCCCAACACCCATGATCGTACCCGTGGTCCCCATGGCGCTAACGAAATGTGTGATCTGTCCGGCCGTCTGCTCCCAGAGCTCGGGGCCCGTCGTTTTAAAGTGAGCGAGCGGATTATCAGGATTTGAGAACTGGTCTAACACCTTACCCTGTCCCTCTGCCTGCATTTGCCCGGCAAGATCCCGTGCAAACTCCATTCCCCCTTGGCTGGCAGGTGTCAGGATTAGCTTAGCCCCGTAAGCCGCCATGGAGGCGCGCCGCTCAACCGACAGGTTATCCGGCATGATCAAGATCATTTTGTAGCCGCGCATCGCGGCGGTCATTGCCAAGGCAATGCCCGTATTGCCGCTTGTAGCCTCAATCAGTGTGTCACCGGGCTTTATTTCGCCCCGCGCCTCCGCCCCGAGAATCATGGATAAGGCCGGACGGTCTTTCACCGAACCAGCAGGATTATTGCCCTCGAGCTTACCCAAAACAATGTTGCCACGCGCAGTCGCGATGGCACCAGGCAAGCGCTGGAGTCGCACAAGAGGCGTCTGACCGACGGCATTTTCAACAGTAGGATAGGTTTTCATAAGATCGATCATACCGAAAATGTCTCGGTCAGAGACACGATTACTTATGCTCTACAGGGACTATTCGTCCTGGCAGCAACTCCGGCGTAACAGTGTCGCGTGCAGGTAGTCGCGATGCCCCCCGGTCCCGCGACGCCGGCGTGACGCCCAGCGGATTTTCTAGCGCAGTAGCGTCAGCACTTCCAGCGCGTAGTCCCAAACCCTGTAAAACCCTCACACGCTGCGCACCCAATCCGCGTACCCGATCAGATAGGTCAGTCAACGACTCAAAGGCACCGGCCCTTGTGCGCTCTTGAATGATCATCTGTGCAGTACGCGGACCGATCCCGCGCAGTTGCTCTAACTCTGCGACTGACGCGACGTTAACGTCGAGCGCATACGCGGCGAACCCACCACTCAAACCAGCCCCGAGGCCTGCTGCGGCTACGGCCAATCTGCCGGCACGATACCGAAACGGTCGAGCAGCGCGTCGAGGAGACATCACGTCATTCCATTCGACAATTAGTGGCGTTGCAATCGGTCGGGCGACGGGATCAACAAGAAAAGGGTTCATAGCGCATCCTAGGGAGAAACGATCAAACAAGAGTCGACATGAATCTTGTTTACGTTGCGCTATGTTGCTTGAGGTGCCGTCTCGGTATGGCGCTTGTGAACGGCCCGAGCCATTCGGAATTTACCTCGGTGCGTGCAAAGCCTGAACATACTGCGTTACACCGGTCTGAACATCCCGCAGCGGCGCTGTGAAGCCAGCCTTACGCAAAGCACTCACGTCAGCTTGTGTATAGCTTTGATAGCGCCCTTTCAGATCTTCAGGGAACTCAACGTAACGCAGCATGCCCTGCTTGACCAGATCCTCTAGAGAGAGCGCTGGCTTGCCTTGTATGCCTCGCATTGCATTGACAACGGCACTCGCCACATCATTGAAAGCTTGGGCTCGGCCAGTACCGCAATTGAAAATGCCGGACACTTTTGGATGTTCCAGAAAATGCAAATTGACATCCACCACGTCATCGACCGAGATGAAGTCGCGCATCTGCCCGCCATCCGCGTAGCCATCCCATCCACCGAATAGGCGAACGTGACCTTCAGCCAAGAACTGATTCATGTTGTGAAACGCGACAGAAGCCATTCGTCCTTTATGCTGCTCATGTGGGCCATACACATTGAAGTAGCGCAGCCCCACCACTTGGGCGGTGAGCGAATGCATCCGCGCACGCAACACCTGATCAAATAAAAATTTTGAATAACCGTAGACGTTCAAGGGGCGCTCATTGGCGAGGTCCTCAACATAAACGGGGCCGGCGCCATAGACGGCAGCCGACGATGCGTAAATGAAAGGGATTTTGTGCGACTGACAGTACTCGAATAGCTCAAGTGTGACTCGATAATTGTTGTCCATCATGAACTGACCGTTACGTTCAGTCGTATCGGAGCAAGCGCCTTGATGAAAAACCGCTCTTACACCTGGTAAAAATCCGTCAAGCACGCCCCGCCGAAATTCCTCTTTGTGCATATAGTCGGCAATTTGACCGCCCACCAGATTGACGAACTTATCGCCATCGGTCAGATCATCTACCGCAAGAATATTGGTGTGTCCGCGACGGTTCAAACCGCGCACGATGTTACTGCCAATAAAGCCGGCTGCGCCTGTTACGACAATCATGCGAGTTCTCCTGCGGTCACAATAGAGGTTCCCAACTTACCCACAACAATACCACCAGCTCGGTTCGCCCAACGCATCGACTCGGCCCACGGCACACCCGCTGCATGCATGACCGCAAGGGTTGCCAGTACTGTATCCCCCGCACCAGACACGTCAAACACCTCGTGTGCCTGTGCGTCGACGTGGTCACTGCCTGCGTCCGTAAACAAGGTCATCCCTTGTTCAGAGCGGGTCACAAGCAAGGCTTCCAACTCCAGTTCGTTGCGCAGCGCTTGTGCGCGCTCGCTGAGCTCAGGCTCCGAATGCCAAACACCAACAGCCTGTTGCATTTCACTGCGGTTAGGCGTCACAAGCGTTGCGCCGCGATAACGCTGATAGTTACTGCCTTTGGGATCGACCAAAATTGGAAGGCCTTTCTCACGCGCCAGAGCGATCAAGGCCTCAACCTGAGCCAAAGCGCCTTTTGCGTAGTCTGAGAACACTACAACATCGTGTTGCGCCAACAAGGGGGCAACATGCTCAGCCAGCGATTCCAACAACGCAGGCGTTGGCTTTTCTTCAAAGTCGATACGTAGTAACTGCTGCTGACGACCCAACACGCGCATTTTGAGTGTCGTCGGATGGTGGGCATCGGTGACTAAATGCGCTTGAACGCCCGCCTCACCTAATAAGGACCTGACACGAGTTGCCGCCTCATCTTGTCCTACCAGCCCCACAAGTGTTACCTGCGCCCCTAAGGCGACTGCGTTACGCGCGACGTTGGCCGCACCGCCCAATCGATCTTCGCGCTTCGCGACATGAACAACCGGTACAGGTGCTTCTGGAGAAATGCGTTCCACCTCACCAAACCAATAGCGGTCGAGCATGACATCACCCACCACGAGAACGCGTGCTTTTTCAACTGCTACTTTTGGAAATGGTTTCATTCAATTTCTTCCAATCGGCGGGGCTTGTAGGTCTCCCAAGCATTGCAACCCGGACACTGCCAGTAATAGCGTCGCGCCTGAAAACCGCAACTACGGCAAACATAACGGTCAAGTCGCTGCGTGTGGCGATTGATCAAGGTACGCAGCAAGGCTAAGTCCGCACCTGGCACCGCGACTTGTGTCGGTTCTGCTCCCTTGCCTTCTTGCTCGGCTTGCGCAAGCTCAGCCTCTAGGAAGCGGTCTAAGCCAAGCAGCGAAGGATGGTTCTGGAGCGAGTTGCGTGCGAACGACCAAGCGCTCGCAGCACTTTGCTGTGCACGCATGGCGCGAAACACCACGTTAAATAAATCAAGCGAAGGATATTGTTCGTAATGCGCAAGTAATAACGCTAGACCCGCGACTGCTTCTCCCGAGGCGATGTAGCTAGCAAGTAAGTCTTGCGCAATTAAGCCGGCAAACTCGGGGGATTGTTTCAGAATCGACTCTAAATGCTGTCGCTTGGCCACTCCGTCTTGCAAAGAGCCAGCGATCCCAGCGCGAATCATGGCCACGCGCACCAACGAGGGAGATCCGGGAGCGACTTGGGCTGCCTGCGCTGCATGCACAGCTTGGGTTAGAGCCTTCTGAGCCGCGTGCACATCCGCAGTCGGTTTAAGCGCAAGCGCAGCCTGCGCCTGTTCACAATAGTAGTGCACGAGTTGTGGCACAGGTTCATCGACCAACTTACGCAGACTATCGACTGCCTCGATCGCCCGTCCCCAGTCATGCTCTGACTCATAGATACGGATCAGTGCACGCAACGCCGGCAAGGCAAAAGAGGTTTCCTTAAGGACCGCGAAAGCTTCTTCTGCACGATCAAGCATCCCTGCTTTCAAATAGTCTTGCGCAAGCTCATGCTGGGCATGTTCACGCTGAGCAACAGGCAAGTCCGAACGAAATAGCAAGCTTTGATGGACCCGGATTGCACGCTCCATTTCGCCGCGCCGTCTAAAAAGACTTCCCAAAGCAAAATGCAGCTCAGTCGTCTCGGAGTCAAGCTTGGCGACTTCGACGAAGGCGTCAATCGCACGATCGGGCTCTTCATTGAGAAGAAAATTAAGCCCCTTGAAATAGGAGTCGGGCAGGTTGCGCGTTTCAGACAGCATTTGCTTGATATCAAAGCGCGCAGCCAGCCAGCCCAAGCCAAACAGCAACGGCACAAATATCAGCCACCAGGCTTCAAAATCCACGTGTCATTCCTAAAGCAAGTAAATACACATTACGCCGCCACGCTTTAAAGCGGTGACATCGGCATCAACAACTCTGGGGGCGTCTGTGTACCCGAATCAGGATTCACGGCAGCCTGAATTCGCTCAAGCTCTTTTCGCAAACGCGCAACTTCTCGGCGACGACGCAAAGAGCCCGGAACGGTCAACAGCAATCCAAACACGGTACCCAAAACAAAGGTGGTCAGCATCACGACAATCAGCGGCACGCCTTGTACAGCCCAATCGCCATAAAAAGTCACGCCCACCGGATCAGTGTTTTTAAGGGCAAACAGCAGAACTGCTAAAAATACGATCAAGCGCAAAGCCCAGACGATGTAACGCATGACTGATGCTCCTTATATTCAAAAGAAGATTGTAAGCGTCCTGCCGCTCGAGTTCATAAAAAAACCGCCAATTAGGCGGTTTTTCGATTTGCAGCTTCTGGTAAAGGCTGCTCATCTACCAAATCAACACGCTCTCGCAACTCTTTGCCTGCTTTGAAGTGAGGTACCTGTTTGCCAGGCACCAACACTTGTTCACCGGACTTCGGATTGCGGCCTACACGCGGCGCACGCGCAGACAAAGAGAAGCTGCCAAAACCGCGAATCTCGATACGTTGGCCTTCGGCAAGCGCCTGGGCCATTGCATCAAGAACGGTCTTGACTGCGTAATCTGTGTCGCGTGCGGCCAGTTGAGAGTAACGGGCCGCAAGCGCTGCGATAAGCTCTGACTTAGTCACTGAGTTTATTCAGTGTCACGCGCCTGGTCGAGCTTGGCCTTGAGCAATGCGCCCAAATTGGTTGTGCCCGACGAAGCGCTTGCTTCAGTCATACGCTGCATCGTGTCAGCCGTATCAGCGCTGTCACGCGCCTTAATCGACAACTGAATCGAACGCGTTTTGCGATCAACGTTGATAATCATGGTTTCGATGTTGTCCCCAGCCTTCATGACGGTTGTCGCATCGTCGACACGACCTGAAGCCATTTCGGAAGCACGTAGGTAGCCTTCAACGTCCAGTGACAGGGTCACGGTTGCGCCTTTCGCATCCACCGACTTCACGGTGCCAGGAACGACAGCACCTTTATCGTAGGTCCCCACGAAGTTATTGAAGGGATCGCCCTCCAGTTGCTTCACGCCCAGAGAAATACGCTCTTTATCGGTATCGATTCCAAGCACAACTGCGTCGAGCTCGTCGCCCTTCTTGAAGTTGCGCACGGCCTCTTCGCCAGTCTCAGCCCAGGACAGATCTGACAGATGAACCAAACCATCGATGCCACCAGCTAAACCAACAAACACACCGAAGTCGGTGATCGACTTGATGGCGCCACGAACCTTGTCGCCGCGCTTGAAGTTTGCTGCGAATTCTTCCCATGGATTCTGACGGCACTGTTTCATACCCAACGAGATACGACGGCGGTCTTCGTCGATCTCAAGAACCATGACTTCGACTTCTTCGCCGAGTGTCACAACCTTGCGTGGATCAACGTTCTTGTTGGTCCAATCCATTTCAGAAACGTGGACCAAGCCTTCAATACCAGCCTCGACTTCAACGAATGAACCGTAATCGGTGAGATTCGTGACCTTACCGAACAGACGCGTACCCTGTGGGTAGCGACGTGCCAGACCCACCCAAGGATCTTCGCCAAGCTGTTTGACGCCCAGCGAAACGCGGCTCTTCTCTTGATCGAACTTGAGCACTTTTGCTTCGACTTCCTGACCAACAGTCAGTACTTCCGAAGGGTGACGCACGCGACGCCATGCCATGTCGGTAATGTGCAGCAAGCCATCGATACCGCCGAGGTCAACGAACGCGCCGTAGTCAGTGATGTTCTTAACCACACCTTTAACGATCGAGCCTTCCTGCAGGTTCTCTAGGAGCTTCTGACGCTCTTCGCCCATGCTGGCTTCGAGCACAGCACGACGTGACAACACAACGTTGTTGCGCTTGCGGTCAAGCTTGATAACTTTGAACTCCATGGTCTTGCCTTCGAAAGGCGTTGTGTCCTTGACAGGACGCAGATCGACTAACGAGCCTGGCAAGAACGCGCGAATACCGGCGGTCATGACGGTCAGACCGCCTTTTACCTTGCCTGTAATCGTGCCAGTGACGAGTTCATTCTTGTCGAGCGACTGCTCGAGCGACAACCAAGCAGACAAGCGCTTGGCGCGATCGCGGGACAGCACGGTATCGCCGTAGCCATTTTCGAGCGAATCAATCGCCACCGACACAAAGTCGCCTGGTTTGACTTCGAGCTCGCCCTGATCGTTGAGGAATTCTTCGAGAGGAATCAGCGCCTCGGACTTGAGACCTGCGTTCACAACTACAAAGTTGTGATCAATGCGTACGACTTCGGCGGAGATAACCTCGCCGGATTTCATGTCCTGCTTTTGGATACTTTCTGCAAACAGCGCGGCAAAACTTTCGTCGGCTTGGGTTGAGGTTTGTTGAGTTGACATGTAGAGGAAGTCCAGATGGCCTTTGGAGCCGGTTACACACCCGCTTTGGGTGGAGTGGATAAAAACCTTGACCACAGGTCAAGGATGCTTTGCACCGTTTGATCAATCGTCAGCGTCGACGAATCAACCACGTGTGCGTCCTTTGCAGGGACAAGTGGTGCAACCGAGCGTTCAGTATCTCGAGCGTCGCGGGCACGCATATCTGCAAGAAGGTTTTCTAGATTAGCAGAAATTCCCTTTTCGATCAATTGCTTAGCACGTCGCTCGGCGCGTGCACGCACATCGGCGATTAAGAATATTTTAAGTTCAGCCTTCGGAAATACGATAGTGCCCATATCCCGTCCATCGGCCACGAGCCCTGGGGCTTGGCGAAAGGCGCGCTGGCGGCCTAAGAGAGCTGCGCGTAATTTAGGATTTGGCGCAAGCCGCGAAGCCAAGTTGCCAACATGCTCTTGGCGAATGACCTCGGCCACACTCTGACCGCTCAGCCAAATCTCATCAGGCCCAAACTGGACGTCCAGACGGGTTGCGATGTCGGCAACCGCTGCTTCGTCTGCCGGATCAATCCCTTGCTGCAGCACCGCGAGTGCCGTTAACCGATAAAGTGCTCCACTATCCAGCACCGTCCAACCAAGCGCCGAGGCCACGCGTTGCGCAACAGTGCCTTTGCCGGAAGCGGTTGGTCCGTCGATCGTGATGACCGGGATGATTCCGCTCATGAAATCAGTCCACCGTACACATCGAAGTACGTCGGAAAAGTTTTGCTCACACACCCCGGATCCAAAATTGTGACGCGGCTTTGACCAAACGCGGCAAGTGAGAAACACATCGCCACACGATGGTCATCGTAGGTATGGATACTTGCGTCGCGCCAGCCGCCCTGAGCGATTGGAAAAACCCGCAGCCAGTCCGGACCACTCTCAACCCGCGCACCGAGCTTGCGCAGCTCTGTTTGCATCGCCTCGATACGATCTGTTTCTTTGACCCGCCAACTTCCAATATTACGCAGCGTGCAGGGGCCATCGGCAAACAAGGCAAGTGCCGCCGCAGTCATGGCTGCATCTGGAATCAAATTAAAGTCAGCATCAAATGCTTTGAGCTTTTCACCTCGCGAAACCTGAATTCCAGTCACTTCGATCGAGGCGGCGTCCCGCTTGACCTGGGCACCCATTGCCTGCACCGTGTCAGCGAATGCCACATCCCCCTGAATGCTTTGTGCACCTACCCCGACAATCTTGACGGGACCACCACCGATCGCACCAAGCGCCAAAAAGTAGGAGGCGGACGACGCATCGCCTTCTACAAAAATATGTTCGGGCGAACGATAAGCCGAACCCACCGGAACCACGAACTGCTGCCAACCATGGCGCTGCACGGTCACACCAAAGCGCGCCATCAAATTGAGCGTGATATCGATGTAGGGCTTAGAGATCAGCTCACCGACAACATCAATCACTAAAGCCTTGCCGGAGCGCGCAACCGCAAGCGGTGCCGCCATCAACACGGCCGTTAAAAACTGGCTAGAAACCGATCCTTGCACGGCGACGGAATCTGAGAGCGCACCAGAGGGTTCAATATGCAGGGGTGGGTAACCCTCTTGACCAAGATAGTTAATACGCGCCCCCATGCCACGTAGGCCATCGACCAAATCGCCAATCGGGCGCTCATGCATACGAGGCACGCCTGACAGGGAGTACTGCCCTCCCATCATGGCGAGCGCTGCAGTCAGTGGTCGAATCGCTGTCCCGGCGTTCCCCATGAAGAGCTCTGCACGCTCAACAGGAAAACGCGACACGCCATGCACGGTGACCGAGTCGGGTGCATGCGTCGTAATTTGTACGCCAAGCGCAGACAACGCAGTCAGCATGACGTGGGTGTCGTCGGACTGCAGCAAGCCATCTATGCGGGTTGCACCAGCGGCCAGCGCAGACAAGAGCAACACGCGATTCGAGATACTTTTGGAACCCGGCAAATGCACCGTGCCTTGTGCTGCAACACAGTGCCCCAATTCAAGGCTTGGGACGCCACTCATTTAGTCCCGCCTGGCCACTCAGCGCGAGCCTTGGCCGCGCGATCCAACATATCCTCAAGCCAAACGGCATCATGCTCACGCAACGCGTGCTCAGCACGATCCATCACTTGACGCAGCGCTGCGAGCTCAGCCAAGACAGCATCGCGGTTCGCCATAAATATATCGCGCCACATCTCTGGCGAACCCTGAGCAACACGCGTAAAGTCTCTGAAACCAGTCCCTGCAGTTTCTAGCTTTAGCGTCGCATCATCCCCACCGGTGATGTACTGCATAAATAGCGCAGCGACCCAATGCGGCAAATGGCTCACAGCCGCAACAGCACCATCGTGTTGACTCGGATCAATACACACAACATTGGCGCCGCATTGCTGCCAAGCAGCCTGAACAGTCGCAATATCTTGTGGATGATTTTCAACAAGTGGCGTAAGCATGACACGCCGCCCTCGGTAGAGATCAGGATCAGCTGCCTGCGGCCCTTTTTCGTGCGAACCCGCCATCGGGTGCCCCGGCACAAATTGCGCAATGCGCGAGCCTAGACCCATACGTGCCGCTTCAATCACATTGCGTTTGGTGCTGCCGCCATCCGTGACGATCGTCTTAGGACCCAAGTGCGGGGCGATTTCAGAAAAAATAGCTTCGAAGGCGCCCACAGGTGCTGCGATAAAAATCAAATCAGCACATGCCGCAGCCTCTTTAAGCGTAACGGCCTCGTCGATCAAACCTAGCGTTACGGCCTGCGCAAGCGTTTCAGGACGCCGTCCTGCACCTAATACTCGCCCAACACTGCCGGCCCGGCGCAAGGCCGCTGCAAACGAGCCGCCGATTAAACCCACGCCGATTACCGCAAGCGTGCCAATTTTTAGCGTAGTCATTTCAACGCACCGTTTTCAGTATCGCTGTCAAAGCATCCAGAAAAGTCTGATTCTCTTGTGGCAGACCGATCGAAACACGCAACCATTCGGGCAAGCCATCGCCCGCGACGGGACGAACGATCACGCCGCGCTTGAGCAACTCAAGATTAATGCGTGCCGCATCACCCACTTTGACCAGAACAAAATTGGCGTAACTCGGGACAAACTGCAAGCCGAGTGTTTCAAAGGCCTTTTGCAGCTGTTCCTTTCCATCGCGGTTCACCGCAAAACTTTTTGTCAAAAATTCTTTGTCGTTTAACGCCGCAATTGCAGCGGCTTGCGCCAGTGAGTTCACATTGAAAGGCTGGCGTACCCGATTTAGCAGATCGGTGAGCACAGGTTGTGCCATCGCAAACCCAACACGTAAACCGGCCAGGCCATAAGCCTTTGAAAAACTACGGGATACGATTAAATTGGGGTAGCGCTTGACGAGTGCCACGCCATCTACACGCAGAGCGGGTTCCAGAAACTCGTTGTAGGCTTCGTCCAAGACAACCGTGACACGTGTTCCATGACGCGCAGCGACTCCTGCCAAGAAAGTTTCAATCGCCTCGATCGACAAATATGTGCCAGTCGGATTATTGGGGTTCGCCACGTACACAATTTTTGTCTCGGGCGTAATCGCCTCAAGCATTGCTGGCAAATCATGTCCATGGTCTTTGGCTGGCACGACAAGGTGTTTCGCACCTCGCGCTTGCGTCGCTAGGCGATAGACCACAAACGCAAATTGGGAATACACCACTGCACTGCCTGGCTCAATCAACGCAGAAGCCACAAGCTCAAGAATATCGTTCGAACCATTACCCAGAGTGAGCCAACTTTGATCCACGCCAAAACGTTGCGAAATCGCTTTCTTTAAATCAAAGCCAGCAGGGTCAGGATAACGACCTAGGTTCGCCACCGCAGCGCTCAATGCTTGTTTGGCCGACTCTGGCATGCCCAATGGATTTTCATTCGAAGCGAGCTTCACGATCTTTGAAGCATCAAGACCAAACTCTCGTGCGAGTTCTTCAATCGGCTTACCAGCCTGGTAAGGAGCGATCGCAGCAATATGCGTGGGTGCACTTAATACGGAATCTTTTGCAGACATAAGGAAGGTACCAACAAAATGAGGTCAAATGAATAAGACTTATGACTGCGCAGGATATGAACCCAGTAGTTTGAAAAACGCGCAATGCGAGGCAAGCACAGCGAGCGCTTTCTTGACACGTTCATCATGCGCATGACCTTCGACATCGACATAGAAATAATATTCCCACTGGCCGTTGCGCGCTGGGCGGGACTCAAAGCGCGTCATTGACACACCATGCTCAGACAGCGGAGCAAGCATCTGATACACCGCCCCCGCCCGGTTCGGTACAGCGAGAATCAAGCTGGTCTTATCCTTTCCACTCGGCAAGTTCTCAATGTGTCCGATTGCCAAAAAGCGCGTGCGGTTTTGCGAATCGTCTTGAATGCCTGGCGCGACAATCTTTAATCCCCAAGCATGGGCTGCAATATCACTTGCGATTGCCGCACAGGTTGGATCAAGCGACGCCAACCGAGCCGCCTCGGAGTTGCTTGAGACAGATTCACGGGGAATCCCGGGGTATTCTCGATTCAACCAGTTTTGACACTGTGCAAGCGCCTGCGGATGCGCCATGATTTTGGTGATGTTCTTCATGTCGCCCGCTTTGGAGAGCAAACAATGGCGAATTAATATGGAGCGCTCGCCCAAAATCGTGACAGGCGAACCCAGCAACAAGTCAAGGCTACGGTTTACCGCACCTTCCGTCGAGTTTTCAACCGGCACCATGCCCACTTGCGCTGCACCGCCTTCAACTGCTCGAAACACTTCGTCAAACGAGGCACAAGGCAACCCCGTGACAGCGTGTCCAAAATGCTCAAATGCCGCTTGCTCGGAGAAGGAGCCGGCCGGCCCTAAATAGGCTACGGTGAGTGATTGCTCAAGCGAGCGACAAGAGGAAATAATCTCAGTCCATACTGAGGCGACTCCAGCAGAGGGGAATGGGCCGCGATTGAGCTCTTGTAGCTGACGGATGACTTGAGACTCGCGCTCGGGGCGCAGAACCGGTCCGGTTGCATTGTGCTTGTGCTTGACCTCACCCACCTCTTGAGCGGTTAAGGCGCGTCTATTCAATAGATCCAGAATTTCAGCATCAATCTGATCGATACGCTGGCGTAAAGGCAGCAACTGGTCTTGCAATGACTTATCCATGAGTGCGTTCAAAATCCTTGAGATAGTCTATAAGGGCCTGTACGCCCTCCAATGGCATCGCGTTATAGATTGACGCGCGCATTCCACCAACACTTTTATGTCCTTTCAATTGCATCAAACCTCGTTGCTGCGCACCTTTTAAAAAAGCACTGTCTAGCGACGTGTTGCACAAGAAAAACGGCACATTCATGCGCGAACGCACCGAGGGATGAACGGGCAACGTATAAAAAGCGCTCTGGTCAAAATAGTCGTAGAGCGTGCGCGCTTTCACGATATTACGCTGTTCAATCGCCGCTAGACCGCCCTGCTGCTTCAGCCACTTAAATACTAACCCAGCAATATAGATTGCATACGTTGGAGGCGTGTTGTACATCGAATGTTGCGCGTCGACATTTTTATAGTCGAAGGCCGAGGGGCAGATCGCCAAGGCATGACCAATTAATTCCCGACGCACAATCACCATCGTCAAGCCAGCGGGTCCAGCATTCTTTTGCGCACCAGCAAAAATCATCCCAGCACGATCAACCTGCATCGGCCTAGAGAGAAAGTGTGATGACGCATCCACAACAAGCGGGACCTCTGGCGCATCAAGCGCCTGCATATCGGGCCAATCGACAGTCTCTACGCCACCGATGGTCTCGTTACTGCAAAGGTGAAGATAGGCGGCATCTTTGCGCACGCGCCACGCATCGACCTTTGGCAGCCAGGTAAAGGGGGCTTGGTGAACGCCATCAATCGTGGTCGCTAGGGCATTGGTGGCGGCGATCTGCGCATCACCATAGCGCTGACATTCTTGATGTGACTTGGTCGCCCATATACCACTAATGACGAAGTCGGCTTTGGGTTGCGACACTCGTCCCAACAAATTCATGGGCACAATGGCATTTTCAGCTGTCGCACCACCCTGCATGAACAGCACAGCATAGTCGGCTGGCACTGCGAGCAATTCACGCAGATCAGCCTCGGCTTGCGAACAGATCTCTATGAACTGCTCGCCGCGATGCGACATCTCCATGACAGACATACCCGAGCCCTGCCAGTCAAGCATTTCAGCGGCAGCCTGTGCAAGTACGGGCTCCGGCATCGCAGACGGCCCTGCTGAAAAATTCCAGGGACGCGCCATGTTAAGTCGCCGGATCGGCCCCGTCTGTTGTGTCCGTTGACGCATCGGGTGTTGCGATATCTGATGCGTCAGCGATGTCTTCGCCATCATCGTCTGCATCACTTTCAACAACACGCCGTACACCAGACAGCATGCTTCCATCATCCACGCTAATTAGGGTCACGCCCTGTGTTGCACGACCCATTTCACGGATCTCAGCAACGCGTGTACGCACCAGCACGCCACCTGTCGTGATCAACATGATCTCGTCGGTTGCATTTGCCAGAACGGCACCCACCACCTTGCCATTACGCGCGGAAGTTTGGATCGCAATCATGCCTTTTGTGCCACGCCCATGACGGGTGTACTCAGCAATCGGCGTACGCTTGCCAAAACCGTTTTGTGTCGCAGTCAGGACGGTCTGGGACTCATCGCCTGACACCAACATCGCAATCACATTCTGGCCGTCTTCTAGCATCATGCCGCGCACACCACGCGCATTACGGCCCATCGGGCGAACATCGTTTTCGTCAAAGCGCACCGCTTTACCCGAATCAGAGAACAACATCACATCATGCTTGCCGTCTGTCAGTTCTGCGCCAATCAGGAAGTCGCCCTCATCGAGATCGACCGCGATAATGCCAGCCTTACGTGGGTTCGAAAAATCAGACAACGGCGTCTTCTTGACCGTACCGCGTGAGGTCGCCATGAACACAGTCTGATCATCGCTAAACGCTTTAATTGGCAATACAACAGTGATTTTCTCGCCGTCAATCAACGGGAACATGTTGACGATTGGTTTTCCACGGGATGTGCGCGTACCCTGGGGAACCTCCCAAACCTTGAGCCAGTACACCCGACCACGGTCTGAGAAACACAGCAAGTAATCATGGGTGTTCGCAATAAACAACTGATCGACCCAGTCATTTTCTTTTGTTGCAGTCGCTTGTTTGCCGCGACCACCGCGGCGCTGTGCGCGATACTCGGACAAAGGCTGGCTCTTGATATAGCCACCATTCGAGAGTGTCACCACCATATCGGCCGGTGTAATCAAGTCTTCTGTATCAAGTTCTGTTGCATTGAGCTCGATATCGGAGCGGCGCGCATCTTTAGCGTTGATCGAGAACTCCGTCTTGATCGCCTGGAGCTCTTCACTAATGATGACGGTGATGCGTTCAGGGCGGGCCAAAATATCGAGCAAATCAGAAATCGTGTCCATGACAGACTTGTATTCGCTGACAATCTTGTCTTGCTCAAGTCCGGTCAAGCGCTGCAAGCGCATGTTCAAGATTTCTTGCGCTTGCGTTTCACTTAAGCGATAGAGCCCATCGGCTTGCAAACCGTAGGTATCCGGCAGATTATCTGGGCGGTAGGCAGCACGGCCCCCAACAGCCTCGGTGTCTGCACGCGAGAGCATTTCACGAACAAGAGAGGAATCCCAAGACTTATCCATCAAGTCTTGACGCGCAACAGGCGGCGTAGGCGCAGCCTTGATGATCGCAATAAATTCATCGATATTTGCCAACGCAACGGCAAGGCCTTCTAGCACATGACCGCGCTCACGCGCTTTGCGCAGTTGAAATACGGTACGACGCGTGACGACTTCACGACGATGCGATAAGAAGTACTCCACCATCTGCTTTAAGTTAAGCAGTCGTGGCTGGCCATCCACCAACGCCACCAAGTTCATCCCGAAGGTGTCTTGCAGTTGGGTGTGCTTGTACAGGTTATTTAGGATGACCTCGGGCACTTCGCCGCGCTTAAGTTCGATCACCAGACGCATACCGTCTTTATCTGACTCATCGCGAATATCAGAAATACCTTCGATTTTCTTTTCGTTGACGAGTTCGGCGATGCGCTCTTGCAGAGTCTTTTTATTGACTTGGTAGGGCAAGGCATCGACCACGATCGACTGCCGGTTGCCCTTCTCCATATCTTCAAAGTGAGTCTTGGCCCGCATAATGACGCGACCACGTCCCGTACGATAGCCTTCGCGCACACCGACAATGCCGTAAATAATGCCACCGGTCGGGAAGTCTGGTGCAGGAATCAGCTCGATAAGCTCATCAATCGTACAGTCAGGATTGCGCAAACAATACAAACAACCATCTACCACCTCAGCCAAGTTGTGTGGCGGGATGTTCGTCGCCATACCAACCGCAATACCAGAGCTGCCGTTAACTAATAGGTTAGGCAAACGCGAGGGCAAGAGCAACGGCTCGTTTTCGCTACCGTCGTAGTTTGGTCCAAAGTCGACTGTCTCTTGGTCAATATCGGCAAGCAGTTCATGGGCGATCTTGGACAAACGAATTTCGGTATACCGCATCGCCGCAGCGTTATCGCCGTCGATCGAGCCAAAGTTACCCTGCCCATCCACCAACATGTAGCGCAAGGAGAAGTCTTGCGCCATACGCACAATCGTGTCGTAGACCGCTTGGTCTCCGTGCGGGTGATATTTACCAATAACATCACCAACGATACGCGCAGACTTTTTGTAAGCGCGGTTCCAATCGTTATTGAGTTCATGCATCGCGAATAAGACACGACGATGCACCGGCTTAAGACCATCCCGGACATCCGGGAGGGCGCGCCCCACGATTACGCTCATTGCGTAGTCGAGATAACTCCGGCGCATTTCTTCTTCGAGTGATATCGGAAGAGTTTCCTTGGCAAAGGAATCCATAAATTTCGCAACAAAAGACAGCGGTTGAGACCCCGAAAACTGGGCCTAAAGGTCAACCTTGGATTCTACACCGCTGCCAACCCTTATTATTTAGCGTCCCCTTCTATTTAGGCTATGCTTGTGCGGAGCTTGCCAATGCAGCGCTCGAGGGCGAAAAATGCGATTCCAACCCCGCCAAATCTCAAAAAACCCAAAATTTGCTATTGCTGTTGCCAAAAACCAACAACAAGGGGGCTGGGAAGGTAGAAATACGCACTTCAGGGGTTCAAGTGATGCATTAACTTCGCCAAAGTTCCCCAAATGCCGTAAGATTCGAATCAGCACGCAGGAAACCCAGTGAGTAAGCTCTTTTGAACGTGCTCGCTGCTTTGTTATAATGGTTACCTGATGTATTTTTTTACATTTGCGGCGGGAGTTCGCTGCGAGTCACTTATCCAGCTTCAAGCTCAATCGAGGAGAAACATGAACAAGCCCTCCAAATTCGCTCTAGCACTCGCCTTTGCTGCTATTTCGGCAACCGGCGTCGCTTCCGCACAAACTGTAGACAATTGGAAGAACGGCTCTAACGAGCTCATTTGGAAGAACGGTACCAATGAGCTCTGCTGGCAGAACAACTTCTGGACACCAGCAACGGCTGCCGCCGAATGCGTTAAGAAGGCTGCTGCTAAGCCAATGGCAGACAAAGTTTCGATTAAAGCCGAAGCTCTGTTTGACTTTGACAAAGCAATCGTCAAACCAGAAGGCCGCAAGCTGCTTGACCAAGTTGTTCAGCGCTCAAACGCCATCAACCTCGAAACAATCATCGCCATCGGTCACACTGACTCGATCGGCTCTGATGCCTACAACCAAGCCCTGTCGGTTCGCCGTGCAGAAGCTGTTAAAGCTTACTTGGTCACCAAAGGCGTTGCTGCTAACCGCATCACCGCTTCGGGCAAAGGCAAGTCAAATCCTGTTGCTGACAACCGTACAGCAGCTGGTCGCGCACAGAACCGTCGCGTAGACGTCGAAATCATCGGCAGCAAGAAGTAATTCTTGATGTTGATAGGGTAAGGCTGGCATTGCCAGCGCTTATTCCGACTCAAAAAGGCCTCGCTTGCGGGGCCTTTTTTTCATTATGCTGTTTTATTGGCGAATAGTCCTATGTCTTCTGATGCCTCACGCCCCTCCTCTAATGTTGATCAGGCAGAACTAGACAAGTTCAGCGCGCTTGCCTCGCGCTGGTGGGATCCCAATAGCGAATTTAAACCTCTGCATGCAATTAATCCGCTCAGACTCGAATGGATCAAGGGGCTTGTGGGCGGGCTACATGACAAAACAGTCCTCGATGTAGGCTGTGGCGGCGGCATTCTTGCCGAAGGCATGGCACGTGCGGGCGCTAAAGTCACCGGCATTGACTTAGCAGACAAGTCGCTGCGCGTTGCGAAGCTACATGGCCTGGAATCTGGTGTACCTGTCACCTATTGCAACATTAGCGCGGAAGACATAGCGCTTGAACAACCACAAACGTTTGATGTCGTCACCTGCATGGAAATGTTAGAACACGTGCCTGATCCGGGCTCAATTGTGCGCGCTTGCTCAACGCTCGTTAAACCTGGTGGCTGGGTGTTTTTTTCCACACTCAATCGCAATCCCAAATCCTTTCTTTTTGCCATCGTTGGGGCAGAATATATTTTGCGTCTATTGCCGCGTGGAACGCACAGTTGGCGCAGCTTTGTGCGTCCAAGCGAACTTGCGACCTCGGCACGTACCTGTGGCTTAACGACGCAAGAGCTGATGGGCATGAGCTATAACCCCTTTACACAAACCTATTCGCTCGGCCGCGACACGAGCGTCAACTACTTAATGGCTACACGTAAATGACCGCTCTTGTCCTCTTTGATTTTGACGGCACGATCGCCGATACAGCACCGGATCTAGGTGCTGCTGCGAACAAGCAACGAGAGCGTGCAGGTCTACCACCCTTACCACTAGACGTTCTGCGTCCCTACTCCTCTGCAGGCGCACGCGGCCTGCTGCGCTGTGCGCTTAACCTCACCCCAGCAGACGAGGCCTATGAGCAGCATCGTTTGCAATTTCTGGCAGACTATCAAGCTGCGATGACAGTCGACACCTGTTTATTCGATGGCGTTCCGGAGCTGCTAGAACAAATTTCAAAGCAAGGTCTTGCCTGGGGCATTGTGACAAACAAGGCGACGCATCTTGCTCAACCGATTGTCACTGCACTCGGTCTCGACCAAGACTGCGCAGTCTTGGTCTGCGGCGATACTACTGCACACGCCAAACCACATCCCCTGCCCCTGCTACACGCCGCACAGCAGACGGGTTTTGGCACGGATCGTTGCCTCTATGTTGGCGATGACATCCGCGATATCCAAGCCGCGCGCGCAGCGGGTATGCCATCCATTGCAGCGGCGTATGGCTATTGCGGACCTGACTACCCAGTTGACACCTGGCAAGCGAATCACACAGCTCATTCTGCACGCGATATGTGGCCCATGATCAAACAACTGATGAATGTGTAACAAAGACTGAACTCTTTTACATCTGAGCTGTCTGAATCAATAGATTGTTCGTCTACAATCGAACTACTGGGGCCGATCCGGATTCGACGTGGGTCGCGAAACAGTGCAGGGCATGCCGAGCACCAGTTCGCTCGTAAATCCACTGGAAACACTATAAACGCCAACGACGAGCGTTTCGCTCTGGCCGCTTAAGCGGTGAGCCGCTGCACTGATTTGTCTTTGGGTCAGGTGGGTAAAACCACAGCAGCGTCATTTACAAAGAATCGGGGTTTGCCGGGTCACTCGTCAAATTCTTAAAACTAAGTGAATCGCCAAGGTCCGGCCTGTCGTTTGGCAAAGTCCAAGGTTAAATTAAAAATTAAACGACTACGCATGTAGAACTGCCTGCAGAGGGCTCGCGGACGGGGGTTCAATTCCCCCCGGCTCCACCATACCGCACAAGACCATCCTTTCGAGGGTGGTCTTTTTTTTTGACTATAGATTTGGGTTCATGCGGGTGTAACGGGTTCTGCACATAACTTTATTTAACGTGCAACCGTTATAATCAAGTCGTAACTTGACGAATGGAATGACCTAGTCATGACGCTACAAGCATTCATCGAGCTGCAGGCGATCAAACTAGATACAAAGATTGGAACCTATCCACCCGGCGCGGCACACCCGAGGGAACATCTACTAAGTCTAGTACTCAGCATCGATCCAAAACTTGTTCTGATCGAAGAAGACTCGATGCAAAATGTATTTGACTACGATCCTCTCTTGCTCGAAATTCAACGACTTGCGGCAGATAAGCATTATGAAACGCAAGAGCGACTCATCACACGTATCGTCAAAGCATGTGCCGCATATGCAGAAATTATATCGCTGGAAATCACCCTAAGGAAACAACCCGTTCTAAATGACTCGGGGTCTCTTGGGGTAAGACTATTTTTGGACAGAGCTGGATTAAATCACGCCTAGCAGGCTAAATAAAGATAGTTTTCATTTAGGACAAATAGAGTGAACAATCCGCTAAAAGAGCTAGACCAGCTAGGAAATATTTGCGTTGGCATATTCC
>JBILJY010000161.1:0-5921 GCA_044376975.1 Burkholderiaceae bacterium
GGAAAGAAAGTGCGGCTTCAAGCAAGATGGCGCTCGCTGCTTCGAGTGTGGCGATCACGATTAAGTGCGGCATGACGTTCGGCAGCACCTCGGTGAGCATAATCCGCAGGGTCGAGGCGCCCGCTGATTGCGCAGCTGACACGTATTCCATCGAGCGTACTTGCTGAGTTGCACTGCGCATGACGACTGCGAAGCGATCCCACTTGAGTAAGCCAAGCACCATGATGACGATCCATAGCGAGCTACCGACTAACGCGACGGTTGCAAGTGCAACCAGAATGACCGGCATTGATAAGCGGGTGGTCACAAAGAAAGACACCAGCATGTCAATCTTGCCGCCAAAGTAGCCTGCCAGCATCCCCATCGTCGTGCCAATGAGCCCTGAGATGAGGGCGACACTAATGCCGATCAACAAGGAGATCCGCGCACCATAAATAAGTCTAGACAAATAGTCTCGGCCGAGTTGGTCAGTCCCTAGGGGGTGAACCCATGTTCCCTTCTCGTACCAGAAGGGTGGAACTGTTCTGTTCGTGAGGTCTTGAAAGTACGGATCGTGTGGCGAGATCCAGGGCGCGAGCAGGGCGCAGGCGACGATGAAAATCAGCAGCCCACAGCCAAACACCAGCGCTTTGTTATTCAACATGTCAGGCTACCCGAATCCGTGGGTCAAGCCAGGCATTGGCGATATCCGAGGCGAGTGTCAACAAGATATAGATCACCGACAGCAAGAGCACAATGACTTGAGTAACCGGAAAATCTTTATGTGTGATGCTTTGGTATGCAAGGTAACCTAAGCCGTCTAGCGCAAAAATTGTTTCGATCACAATTGAACCGCCGAGCAGAAAGCCTAATTGCACCGCGGCCAAGGCCACCACGGGCACGATTGCGTTACGCAACGCATGTTTAAACACGACAGTGCGAGTCGGTAAACCTTTTGCCCGGGCGGTACGAATATAGTCCGCCTCAAGCACTTCAATCATGCCCGCGCGTATCAGGCGCATAAAAGCAGGCGCTGCGTAATAACCAAGCGTGATGGCGGGCATAACGAAGTGCTGCCAAGTATCACTGCCTGAAACCGGGAGCAAGCGCCAGGAAATTGAAAACAGCATGATCAGAATTAGCGCAAAAAAGAAGTTGGGCATGGCTTGGCCAACCACGGCAACTGCAAGACACAGACGATCGATCCAACTATTTTTATAGATGGCAGCAAGAACACCCAAGGGCACCGAAACTAACAAGGCAAACGCGAGTGCATACAGCGCGAGCAACATGGTCGTTTTGAGCTTGCTGAGGATTAAGGGCCCCACATCAGTCTTGAAATAGATCGAGGTGCCCAGATCGCCACTGATTAGCTTAAGCACCCAATTCCCGAACTGAACGATGATTGGCTGATCGAAACCATAGGTTTTGCGCACCATGTCAATATCGGCCTGACGCGCGCCTTCTCCGGCGATCGCCAAAGCGGGATCTCCGGAAAGATAGAGCAGCATGTAGGCGATGATCGAAACCGTCAGCGCGACTAGGACGGCGAGTCCTAGTCGTTTAGAGATGTATCCCAGCATGGGGTGCTACCTGTGTTGCGTGTGCGCTGAACGCGTTATTTCCAGCCCATTTCCCAGAAACGCACGAGTTCATCGTGGTAGGGCTTGAATTTGACATCCTTGCTCGCGACGTAATACACAGGCAAAGACCAGAGCGGCACCGCATAGGCTTGATCGGCAATGATACTCAACGCCTTTTTATAAAAGGCTTGGCGATCCTTCAGTGCAACAGCGTTATCGCCTTTATTTAAGAGATCAATGACCTCTGGGTTGCGGCTAACGTCATCACTACCCCCGCCGAAATAGACGGGAGTTGAAGCAGATAGGTCGTTGACTAGGTTCGAGCCCCATGTCTGGTGGGTCAGGGCTGTTTTATTTGAGCGGGCAAGATCTCGCATTGCTGCGTACTGCATGAAGCCGAGATTGGCTTTGATACCCACAGCTTGCAAATAGTTGATCATCGCTTCTGTCTGGGGTCTTTCGCGATAAGCGTTGATACTAACGGTGAATCCATTCGGAAAACCGGCTTCTGCAAGCAATTTTTTGGATAGCGCGGGATCGTAGTTGTATTGCGTGATGCCTTCGCTCGTGCAGCCAACCTGTGACGGCGTACAAATCGAATTAATGATTTCGCCGCCACCCACGATATTCTTGAGGATCGCTTGACGGTCGATCGCGTGCGCGATGGCCTTGCGGACGCGAATATCTTTGAGTTCAGGCGCTGGCGTCCCATCACGCGTGTTCATTTGTAAAAACACGATGCGCATGGTGTTACCGCTTTCAACTTGCAAGTGCGGAATACTTTTCAGTTTTTCGGCCTGATCTTTCGGTACGTGCATGATGAAGTCTTCACCACCCGACATCACCTCAGCCATCTGCGTTTGGCGGTCAGGGATGAAGCGGATGCGGACTTTGCCGATGGTTGGTTGTGTCTTGGGCGAATCTTTGAAGTACTCCTTGTTGCGCTCTAAGGTGACTGACTTGCCTGGGATATGTTCGATGATCTTGTAGGGGCCCGAGCCAACAGGCTTTAAGTTCATCCCAGCCGGGCCAACTTCTTTGTAGTATTTGGCAGGGTGAATGGCCAGTGTGGTGGCAAGGTAGTCAATCGCTGCGGGGAAGGGCTCTTTGCTGATGATGCGGACTTTAAACTTGTCGAGTTTTTCGACCTGTTTAATCCAACGAACGTTCTGTTGAGTCGTTGCTTTGTTGGCGGGGTTCGAGACATAGTTCAGTGTAAAGACGACTGAGTCCGCATCAAACTCTTCGCCGTTATGAAACTTGATGCCTTCACGCAATTCAAACTCAAGGGTTCGATCGTCTATTTGTTTCCAGCTTTTGGCTAACTGCCCTTTGTACTCGTTTGTGTTTGGGTCGCGATAAATCAACGTATCCCAGACGTTCGCCGCAATAATGACGCCAATACGCACGTTATTGAAGTAGGGGTCGATGTTTTCTGGCGTTTGGTCGTACGCCATGCCCAAGGTGTCGGTTTTCTTTCCAGCTAGAACCGGTTGAGCAAATGCCAGGCACAACCCGAGTGCACAGGCAACGAGGCCTGCCCGTAGTGGTCTGTGGGCCGAAGGTAGTTTGCGAGCGCTGCTTGTTGTGGTCATAACATTCCTCGATCTTGATTTATGGCGAACAAAGATTCATTTAACCGTCAATTGCTTATTGAAGCAACTGTATACCTTAAGCAAGTGCTGTGCCAAATTTCTCTGATTGGGTTATCTTTGCTCCCTACACGCGCTAGATCTTACTGAAAACCAACCTCCTCATCACAAGGCGTTATATGCAGAACCCAGCACTCAACCAGGCAGTACAGTTTGCGATTGCTCATGAAAGCACCTGGGATCGGGATTGCACAAGTGCTAATTGGGGTGTGCACCATGGGGACCCTGCTCCGTACAACAAGTTGTATGGCCCCGTGCAATCGCGTGGCCCGAATTCTGGGACGATTTTATTGCGCGGGAAAACCCTGACCTCCTGGGGTGAACCTAAGCGTGCGGACGTGACCTTCAGCGTCGCGAAAACCTATCTGGCGCTGTTGGCGGGCGTTGCTGTGGACCGCGGCTTGATTACCGACGTCAATGAAGCAATCGGTAAAAAAATAAAAGGGATTGGTTTTGACACAGGCAACAATGCGCTCGTGACGTGGGCGCAGATGTTGCAGCAGACGAGCGAGTGGGAGGGCACCCTGTTTGGTCTGCCTGATCAGGTCGACCGCTATCGCGCCGTGACGTTTGCCAAGGCGCCTGACGGCGTCAAGGGCGATGCTCGCCCCTTGCAACAGGCTGGAACCTACTGGGAATACAACGACGTTCGTATCAATCAATTGTCTTTAGCGCTGTTGCATTTGTTCCAGCGTCCCTTGCCGGAAGTATTTCGCGAGGCGATTATGCGTCCGGTGGGGGCGAGTGAAGACTGGAAATGGGTTGGTTATGACAACGCCTGGGTTGAAATCGCTGGTAAGCGTGTGCAATCAGTGCCAGGGGGTACGCATTGGGGCGGCGGTATGTCTGTGAGCGCTGAAGATCAGGCGCTTGTTGGCCAGATGATGCTCGACAACGGGATGGCTAAGGGTAAACGTGTTCTCTCAGAGGACTGGATTAAACGGATGCAGGTTCCCTGCGCGCTCGCGCCTTTTTATGGTTACCTGGTGTGGCTCAATGGCGATCAGAAAGTATTTCCAAGTGTGCCTGCGTCCAGCTATTTTGCCGTGGGCGCGGGGAGCTCGTTCACATGGATCGAGCCTGAGCTGAAGATGGTGGTCATCATTCGTTGGTTGAATTCAGCCCACGCCGACGCAGTGTTCGGTAAAATCTACCAAGCCGTTAAGGCCTTGGCCTAGATCAACGCATTTAAGGACTTCCATGCACACATTTGCTCGTTCGGCTGCCTCGGCAGCGTCAGCCATCGCTTTAGCGACCGGTACGTTACTCGTCAGCACGACGTTGGTCGCACCTGCCTTTGCGCAATCGACGCCCCAGGCTGCGAATTTAACGCAGCCCCAACTTGAGTCTCTTGTCTCGTCGATCGCGCTCTATCCTGATTCTCTGCTCTCGCAAATGCTGATGGCTTCGACCTATCCGCTTGAGGTCGCTGAGGCGTCGAATTGGTTACGTAACAACTCGCATCTAACGGGCACGCCATTGCAAGAGGCACTCAAGCCTCAGACATGGGACAACAGCGTGAAATCGCTGGTGACGTTTCCTGATGCATTAAATCTGATGGGTAACCAGTTAGGCTGGACACAAAAATTGGGTGATGCTTACTTGGCGCAACCCAAAGACCTGATGCGTGCGGTGCAAGCTTTGCGCGCCAAAGCCAAGCAGGCTGGTAACTTAAGCTCGAACTCGCAAGTGACCGTATCGAGCGATCCACAAGCCAACATCATTATCGTGCCATCCAACCCCCAAATTGTGTACGTGCCCACGTACAACCCGATGATGGTTTATGGTGCTTGGCCTTGGGCAGCCTACCCGCCTTACCCAATGTATAACCCGGGATGGGGGTTGATGAGTTTTGGTGTTGGTATGGCCGTCGGTGCCGCACTTTGGTCCACTCCACATTGGGGGGCCGGATCGATCACGATCAATAACAACAACTTCAATAATTTCAACAACCGATTTAACTCGGTAGCTAATCAGCGATCGAATTTTGTAGGTGACGCAAATACGTGGGCGCATAATCCAGCACATCGTGACGGTGTTCCCTATAACAACGCTGCGCTCAGCAACCGTTTCGGTGCGAATAACTTAAGCGATATGGATCGTAATAATCTCGCCCGCCAGCAAGGTGCCGTGAACAACTGGAAGAACAACGCGACTCCGGAAGAGCGGCAGCGTGCAGATCAGGCTCGCCAGAACGCGCAAAATGAGTTCCAACGCAATGCTGGTTCTGGCGACCGTTTTGGCGGTGCTAACCGTAACTCTGGTGGTGACAGAAGTTTCGGTGGGGGTGATCGTAGTTTCGGTGGGGGGGATCGTAGTTTTGGTGGCGCTTCCCGTGGCGGCTTTGGCGGAGGACACTTTGGTGGCGGTTTCCGACGCTAGTGTCTGCAGCAGACCAACTCTCTACCTACTTGGAGTCAACAAGATGAAAAAATATTTAGCAATGATCCTGATCGCAGCTTCGCCCTTAACGACAGCCCTGGCACAAAATGTGCCTACCGCAGGCGTCACGACCGAGGCGATGATTCAGTTGTGCAAGAGTCGCACCGATATTGAGGCCCAAACGTTTTGCTACGGCTTTGGCGAGGGCGTCTATCAGGGCTACCAGTTGGGTCGTGACCCTAAGGCAGCCCCAACGGTCTGCTTGCCCCCCAAGGGCGTTTCCCGCGACGAGGTTCTTGCGGAATTTATAAAATGGGCGATGGAG
>JBILJY010000021.1:0-20747 GCA_044376975.1 Burkholderiaceae bacterium
CACGCGCGATACAAATACGCTGCCGCTGCCCACCAGAAAACTCATGGGGCCAGCGGTGGATCGTCGCAGGATCCAAGCCAACGCGCTCCATCAGCTCAGCGACGCGACGGTCAGCCTGCGCACCGTGAGCCAACCCTTGAATGATGAGAGGCTCTTTTATACACTCACCGATTCGCATCCGAGGATTCAGCGAGGCAAAGGGATCTTGGAAAACAAACTGTACATTCTGACGTAGTTCACGCAGCGCGCGCGCACTGGACTGAACAATCGGCTTTCCGGCAAATGAGATTTGGCCTGATGTTATTTTTGTCAAACTCATCAAGGAACGGCCGGTGGTTGTCTTGCCACAACCGGACTCACCGACCAGCGAGAGTGTCTCCCCCTCATGCAAGTCGAAGCTCACCTGCTCCACGGCATGCACACGCTTAACGACTCGGGAGAAAATTCCACCACGAATATCAAAACGCGTCACAAGATTTTTAACGCTCAGTATCACCGGACTCGTATGCACGCCCTCGGCGGTTCGCTCGCTGTGCTTGACATGACGCACCTCGGGACGCGCGCGGTCTGCATCGCCCTCTTGTAACGGTAAGTCAAAACGCATCGGCTCATGCGTGCCACGCATAGAACCAAGTTTTGGAACAGCAGCGAGCAGCGTCTTCGTATAGAGATGCGTAGGATTCGCAAACAATGTATACACATCATTTTGCTCAACCACCTTGCCATGGCGCATCACCATGACGCGGTCTGCGACCTCGGCTACGACGCCCATATCGTGCGTAATAAATATGACGCCCATATCCATCTCTTTCTGAAGAGATTGGATGAGCTGCAAAATTTGAGCCTGAATCGTGACATCCAACGCGGTCGTTGGCTCGTCAGCGATTAATACAGACGGCTTACACGACAAGGCCATCGCAATCATGACGCGTTGACGCATCCCCCCGGATAACTCATGCGGGTAACGGCCTATCATGGCTTTTGCGTCGGGTATACGCACTTGATCCAAAATTCGAATCGCAGTCGCCGTTGCACTGGCTTGATCGCCCGGCTGATGCAACATGATCGCCTCGGTAAGCTGCGAACCCACCGTGAAAACAGGATTAAGCGAGGTCATTGGCTCTTGGAAGATCATGCTTAAGTCCGCACCGCGCAAGGACCGCATGGCCTCATCGCTCGCTTGACGCAGGTCTACTGACTGGCCGTTCGCGCGATGCAAATGCATCGAGCCCTCGGTAATCGTTCCTCCGCCGTATTCAACCAAGCGCATCAAGGCAAGAGACGTGACAGACTTTCCGGATCCTGACTCTCCTACAATCGCGAGCGTTTCACCACGATCGAGTTGCAGATCCAAAGATTGAACGGCGCGCACCATACCAGGGCCCGCACCAAACGTGACAGACAAACCTTTAACATCCAACACGCGAGCACCGAAGGACCTCACAGGCGGATCTGACGCGCTCATTTCAAATCCTCTTTGCCATGCGGGGATCAATCGCATCACGCAAGCCATCACCGAGCATATTGATCGAAAGAATAGTGATAGACAAGAAAACCGCTGGGAAAGCAATCATGTGGGGCTTGATTTGCCATAAGGCACGACCCTCGGCCATGATGTTTCCCCAAGAGGGAATCGACGGCGGCACACCAGCACCAATAAAAGACAAGCTCGCCTCGGCCAAGATCGCCAGACCACAGATATATGTTGTTTGCACAGTGAGCGCTGCAATCGTGTTCGGGAAGATATGCTTAAACACGACACGTACTGGTGAAGCGCCTGCGGCAATGGCCGCCTCAACATAGGGCTGCTCCCGGAGCGATAACGCCAACCCCCTCACAAGACGCACGACTCTAGGCACTTCGGCGATCGTGATCGCGATAATCACATTCTCCAACGAGGCGCGTGTGAGAGCGATCAAGGCGATTGCTAAAAGTATTGTCGGGATGGACATCAACCCATCCATGATTCGCATCACGATCGCATCAACCCAGCGCACAAAACCAGAGGTCAGACCAATAATCGTGCCAATCACTGCTGAGAGTAAGGCAACGGTGAAGCCCACAATCAGTGACACTCGGGCCCCATACACAACGCGAGCAAAGACATCTCGGCCCAACAGATCGGTTCCGAACAAGAACTGCTCGCTCGGCACGCGGGCGCGATGAATGGGTGACAAGGCCATCGGATCCTTACTCACAATCCAGGGCGCGAAGATCGCCATGAAAATGAGCGCTAACAGCAAGGTGCCGCCCAATGCAACTGTTGGATGCCTCAAGAGAAATTGGAAACACTTACGCATCAGTATTTAATCCTCGGATCAAACACACGATACAAGAGATCGATTAACAAGTTCACCAACACGTACATAAAGCTAAATAACAGAATCACACCTTGAATGATCGGGTAATCTTTGCGCAGAATGGCATCCACCGTGAGCCGACCAAGACCTGGGATCGAAAATACTGTTTCCGTCACCACAGCTCCGCTAATAAGCAGCGCGACACCGCTACCGATCACCGTCACAATAGGTATTGCTGAGTTCTTGAGCGCATGTTTAAACAGAATATTCTTGTTATCCACACCCTTGGCGCGCGCAGTGCGTACATAATCTTGGGACAAGGTTTCAAGTAAAGTGGCGCGCGTGATGCGTGTGATCAGCGCTACATACACACTACTCAATGCAAGGGTCGGTAGGATCAAGGTCTTAATCGAGGCCCATACACCTTGCGAATAAGGCACGTAACCCTGCACAGGTAGCCAACGCAGCTCAATCCCCAACCCCCACGCCAGGATGTAGCCCACAACAAAGGTCGGTAGTGAAAAACTTAACACCGCCAAAATCATGACCCCACGGTCATAGACCCTATTGTGGCGCCACGCCGCGAGTGCACCCAACGGAATGGCAACCAACACAGAAACGCACAAAGTCATCAGCATCAACGTAAAGGTCGGGGCCATACGTTGCTCGATCATTGCCGTCACCGAAACGCCCGTGAACAAAGAGACACCCAGATCCCCCTGCAAGACCCTACCTAGCCACATGACGAAGCGCTGGTAAAAAGGCTGATCTAAGCCCAAAGTCATTCTGATGCGCGCGATATCTTCGAGCGTCGCATCATCCCCAGCAAGAAATACTGCCGGGTCACCTGGGGCAAGGTCAAGCAAACCGTACACAAAGATCGCGACGACTAACATGACCGGAATCGTCATCAACAATCGACGGATGGTGTAAGCAAACATGTAATGTGTGGGACGTTTAATACAAGATGACAGGTTGATGCTATCGACTCAACGACAAAAGGTCAACAAAAATAACCGAATTCTTAATTAGTGCTTGGCAAGCGTTTGCCCTCAGGTATACAGTGGCTTGGGATGAGCGCCACTCTGGTGCCCAAGTTGCACCTTGCTCGCGCCCAAGAACAATCACAATACTTTCGGAGTCATCATGGATCTCAGTCGCTTTCCCCGCCGCCAATATACCGAGGGCTTTTCTGCCATCGAATTCTTACCGAACTTCACGCGTGCGCTCGGCGGCCCAAAAGTCTGGATTAAACGCGACGATATGTTGGGACTCGCCCCCGGCGGCAACAAGACCCGCAAGCTTGAGTTCTTGATGGGCGACGCCCTAGCCAAGGGTGCGGACACCTTGATTACCTGTGGTGCACCTCAGTCGAACCACTGCCGCATCACGCTGTCGGCGGCCGTCAAAGAGGGTCTGAAATGTCGGTTCGTCATTGAGGAGCGGGTACCCAACAGTTACGATCCAAACGCCAGTGGCAATAACTTCATGTTTCGCCTGTTGGGAGTTGAAGCAATTACTGTTGTCCCGGGAGGCACCAACATGGCTGAGGCCATGGAAAAAATGGCAGCCGAAGCCCGCAGCCAGGGCCGCAAGCCCTACATCATCCCAGGTGGTGGCTCCAATGCCGTGGGCGGGCTGGGCTATGTCGCCTGTGCCCAAGAGTTGCAGCAGCAACTCTTTGAGATGGGCCAACCAATGGATTACGTCGTAGTGGGTTCCGGCAGCTCTGGCACACACGGTGGACTCGTTGCAGGCTTCCTTGGCAACAATATTCGGATCCCCCTTGTGGGCATCGGCGTTAGCCGAGACCCATCGGACCAGAATCCTCTTGTCCTTAAAGAGGCGCAAGCGATTATGGATCTCTTACAAACAGGAATTCGCGTGCCACAGGAAGCGGTCGTCTCGTACGGGGACTGGTGGCGTCCCAAATATTCGGTACCCAACCCAGCCATGGTGGAGGCCGTGCAAATGCTGGCGCGCACCGAGGCGATTTTGCTGGATCCGGTCTACACCGGAAAAATTATGGCCGGACTCATTGGACTTTCCCGCAAGGGCTTTTTCAAACCAGAAGACAATGTGCTGTTTTTACACACGGGAGGCGCGACCGCCTTACATGCCTACGAGTCGGTGATACTAGGGGATCCCCTCGCTGCCAAATAGTCCCAAGCGCGGGGCGTCTGATCCGAATAAATGCCCCGTGCGGATAATCTGTTGCCAAAACGACCTCGACCTGCTTAGAATCAGGCGATGAACACTGCAGCCTCGCCGACCAGCAACACACCTCCCCCATCAACGCCTAGCGCTCAGGCTGCCGCGATGCCGATTTTGGTAGGCCTGAGCGTATGCCATCTACTGAACGATCTGATTCAGTCGCTCATCCCAGCTCTCTACCCCTTACTAAAAGAAGAGTTTGATCTCGACTTCACGCAGATCGGTCTGATTACCTTGGCTTTTCAGTTGACGGCTTCTTTACTCCAGCCCACGGTCGGCGCCTATACCGACAAGCGACCCATGCCATTCTCCTTAGCGATTGGCATGGGGTCTACACTCATTGGATTGCTACTGCTCTCCATTGCTGAAAGCTACGCAGCGGTACTGTTTGCTGCAGCCTTGGTCGGAACAGGCTCAGCGATCTTTCACCCAGAGGCATCGCGTGTGGCGCGTATGGCTTCAGGCGGACGTTTCGGTACCGCACAAGCGCTGTTCCAAGTAGGCGGCAACCTTGGGCAAGCAGTCGGGCCTTTGCTCGCGGCCTTCATCGTTCTGCCGCATGGACAAGGTGCAATTGCCTGGGTTTCGGTTGCCGCCTTAATCGCCATGGCACTTCTTACACGTATTGGTGGCTGGTATCGCGCGCACATCAAACCACGCGCACAGGCAGCCGCCCACGCAGCGCAAGGCTTGAGATCGCTGTCGCGTGGCAGAGTGCTGTTTCTCATCACGATCTTGATGGTGTTGTTGTTTTCAAAAAATGTATACAGCTCTAGCCTGACGTCCTTCTTTACCTTTTACTTAATCGAACGCTTTGATCTGCCGGTGCAGGCCGCGCAGGTACAGCTCTTTATTTTTATGGCGGCAATTGCCGTTGGCACCCTGCTAGGAGGAGCGCTCACGGACCGCATTGGCCGCCGACCCATGATCTGGATTTCAATTCTGGGTGTGCTACCTTTCACGATGGCGATGCCCTATGCAGACCTGTTTTGGACGGGTGTCTTAACCATCATCATCGGATTACTAACAGCCTCTGCCTTTCCAGCAATTTTGGTTTATGCGCACGAGGTTCTTCCCGGCCGAGTCGGCTTCGTCTCAGGTATGTTCTTTGGTTTTGCGTTCGGCTTGGGCGGCCTCGGAGCGGCAATCATGGGAGGCTTGGCGGACGCGTACGGCATTTCTACGGTTTACCAAATTTGTTCCTACCTGCCAGCGCTTGGCATCGTCGCATGGTTCTTGCCAGACATCACTCGCGAGCGCCAAGGCGCTTAATCACTCAATCTTTTCTTTCCAACAATAAAATAGGGATACATCATGTCCGTGCACAACCTGAACACGAAGCAACATCTTGATGCCGTCCGGCAAGCCAAAATACATCTCGCTGCAGCAAATCGACTGGCCGTCTTAGACGATTTACACGAAGGCATCGACAACCACTTCACGATGACGGTGCCCGGACACAAGGATCGCTTCTTGATTCTCCCCTTTGGACGACATTGGTCAGAGGCTCGCGCCAGTGACATGATGGTCTTCAACGAAAAAGGCGAAACGCTTGAGGGAGAAGGAGTCGTTGAACTGTCAGCACAATGCATCCACGCTCCTATTCACCGTATCACCGGCGCCAACGTTGTATTGCATACCCACCAAAACTGGGCCGTAACCCTCAACATGTTGGAAGACAACCGCCTTCTAGCCGCAAGCCAAACCGCTGCGTTCTATCATGGCATCATCGCCTACGACGACACTTACACAGGCACCGCTGACTATCTCGATGAGGGCGAACGATTAGCTGCCGCGATTGGCGACAAAAAAGTGTTGTTTATGAAAAATCATGGCGTGCTTGTGGTGGGCGACACGGTGGCGCAGGCATACAAGCGCCTCTATAAACTCGAGCGTATTTGCCGTGCACAAGTACTCGCGATGAGCACTGGCAAGCCTATCAAGATTTTATCGGAGGACGTCATTGCGGCAGTCAAACGGCCAGCACCCGATGACCGGCATGACCGCGCCACACGCGACAATCTTTACTTTGAAGCGATGATGCGAGTGTTAGATCGCGAACTCCCGGGCTACGCTGACTAAGCTGCAAACACGTTACGATCAAACCGGATCGAGCGGCGCATTCCAGGCCGCCTCCGGTATGGTGACTCCACCTCTCAAGCCCGGCTCTACCGTTCCATACCGCTGTGCCCAGACCTCGGGTAACGGACGCGCCTCGGGCGATGACAACCAAAGCCTTAATAGGTGTCGTTTACGCTTGGGTTCCGCCCAGTCCTCGAAGGCGGTTCGATCATGTAAAAGCGTGTGATTGTGCACAAACTGCATATCACCCGCTTCCAGCCGCATTAAAAAATTAAGCCGCGCGTCATTGGCCAAGGCATCAAAACAATCGAGCGCCTCGACATGCAGCGGCGTCAAGCGCATGGCATCATCAAATCTTTGCGCAGAATCAATGTATTGCCGTTGATAAATCGTCGACATCAGCCCTGCATGCCAGGTAAACACTGGGATTTCAAAAAAAGGTTTTTGTCCGGCGGCAACTTCACCGCGTCGATCGGTCGCAAGCGGATCAAATAACGCTGCAAGCAGTTCGGGATAGTCACGACGCATCTCGTTGTAAATCGTATTCGATGACACCAAGGCAGAGTCACCGCCGCTACGCGCTTGCTGCAAACAAACAAGGCCGACGATATCACTTGAATCCGTGTGAAACGTCTGTCGGGCATGGGTCTGATAAATCCTAACGTTCGGGTCATCAGCCCGCAGCCCCATATCAATGACGTGACCAAGCACATGGCCCCGCGCATTCTGCGGACGCGCGAAACCTAGATGCTGACCAATTCCAAAAAATACCGCAGCAGTCACCGACCTAGACCAAGTTGATACTGGTAAAGCGCGAAGCAAGGCAAAACCGGAACCGTGGATCAGCGCCTCGTGTATGCCACGCAACCGCTTACCAAGTGTGGGCAGCACAAAGTCTTGGCGCCGAATCCTGCTGATGTCATCACTTCTTTCCAAGTATTGCTGAGCTGCGCGTTCGAGTTCCCGTAACTCTTGATCATCCAATCGATATATCCATGCGTCGTCCGCAGACACGCGTGGACCTATCCAGGCACCCGGAGACTCAATGATTGGCGGCAGTGAGGACAATTGCAAAGAAACACCTTAATTGTGGATTAATCTATTGGCTCGACTTTATGAAGTTTAAAGCCACATGACCGAATCGATATCAGTAACCGCTATTATTTTAGTCACTGCCATTTTCATTTTGGCGGGTCTGGTAAAAGGCGTGATCGGCATGGGACTACCCACCATTGCCATCGGGCTCCTCGGGCTTGTGATTGCACCCGTTGAAGCGGCAGCAATGCTTGTACTTCCATCCCTGATTACAAACGTCTGGCAATTAATCGCGGGACCAAACTTTCGGGGGTTACTCAAACGTTTTGGTACGTTGCTTTTTGGAATTTGTATAGGAACACCGTTTGGTGTGAGCTTCATCGTCTTTGGTAATACCGACATCGTCACAGCCGTACTAGGAGCGGTCCTTGTCTGCTATGGTCTCTATGGCCTGAGTTCTGCCAAAGTCAATATTGCTCCACACACCGAACGTTGGCTCTCACCGGTCACGGGGGTCATCACCGGCGTCTTAATGGGTGCCACCGGCATTTCAGCCCTCCCTGTTGCGCCTTACTTCACCTCGTTGGGACTCAAAAAAGATGATTTGATTCAGGCACTGGGCTTATCTTTCACGATATCGTCTTGCGCACTCGCGATCGGCTTGCTCGTCACGGGGGAGTTTCGCGTAGCGATTGCTACCACCTCTCTGCTGGCGTTGATTCCAGCCTTCATAGGCATGTTTATAGGTCAGGCTTTGCGTCAACGCATTGCCCAAGACCAATTTCGTAAATACTTTTTTTTGACACTGCTCGTACTCGGCTGCTACACGACTTACCGAGCGATTACTTAGCTGGCTTGTACTCTTTGGGTCGAATCATTTCAAACAGCGTATTGACTTCGACGTAATCACCTTGATAGCCACAACGACCTAGCGGACGAGCCGCAGCCGTGTCAAAAATTCCATTCTTTAGAAAAGCGGGATTGATGTGTACGCCAATCACTTCGCCTAAAGTCAGCCACGTATCAATCAATTCACCCTTGGCGTTCGTCAATTGGGTGGTGTTGATCAGTTTGCACTCCAACGCAGCAATCGCATTTTTGATGCGTGGGGGCTTGACCAACGTTGAGGCTTCCGCATCTAGACCCGCCAACTTCATTTCATCAACGCCAGGGTCGACTGAAGCAGATGTGATGTTCATCTCTTGTGCTAGATCTGCGCCACAAAAGTTTGCGACAAACTCGCCTGTTTCATCGACATTATTCACGCTATCTTTGCGAACAAAGCTCGTACAAAAGCCGATGATAGGGGGAGTTTCGGCGAACGCATTGAAAAAACTGTAAGGGGCTAGGTTCACCCTTCCTTGCTTGTCCATGCTTGAAATCCAGCCAATCGGACGAGGCGCCACAATTGCTTTGAATGGGTTGTGCGGCAGGCCGTGGCCTTTACTTGGTTCGTAGAAATAGTCGCTCACAGCAGTTCTTCCAATCGAGGATCCAACGCCGATTTTTGCATATTTCAGCTAACCCACGGCATTGCTGCAACGCAACACCATAAATCTCGGGCAGATTACCTCGCAAGATAATAGAATCAGGCTACGCCTTAGCCTTGACTGAGCCTTGGCATCGGCATATTTCAACGAGCGAGCATCATGGAAAGAAAAGTAAATGATCTTGGCGGCCAACCCGCTGGTCCCGTCTGTTTGGACGAGCACCCCAGTACGCTTCACGAGAAGCGCGTCGACGCCTTGCAAAAAATACTCTCCGGTCCAAGGCTTGGCGTGTTCAGCAGCGATGCCATGCGGCGCGCAATTGAATCCAATACCGCCGAAGACTACAAGAGCATGCTTTATTACGACAAGTGGATTCGGGCCGTACGAGACCTCATCATCGAGCAGCAGCTTGTCACAGCAAAAGAGATTGATGATCGTATCGCTGAACTTCGAGTCCGCCTAGCAAAGACGGGGAAGCTATGAACGCACTCCCTCCTCGCCCTGGACACGCACTCCCTCTTGGCGCCGCGGTACGCATCAGAAAGCAACCACCCGAAGCACACTGTCGCACCCCTTACTACTTGCGCGGCGTACCAGGCGAAATAGCAGAGGTCCGTGGTCTCTTTCGGGACCCATCCCTACTCGCGTTTCATAAACCAGGTTTACCCATGCGTATTTTGTATCGCGTTAAATTCAAACAAGTTGATGTTTGGCCAAACTATGCTGGCAGCAAGAACGATACCGTTGTTGCTGATATTTACGAACATTGGATCGAAGCGATTGCTGGAGAAACAAAATGAGCGGCGCACATCATCACGACCATCACGATCACCATCATCACGATCATGACAAACCACACAGCCACCCGCACTCGCCACCCGCGCCCGATGACGATGACGGGTATGATCGCTACGAAGTCCTTTTGCAAACAGCTATACGAGAACTGCTTGACGAAAAAGGCATCATTAGCGCCGCGGAACTACACAGACAGATCGACTACCAGGACAGTCTGACTCCGGCAATTGGCGGGAAAATCGTCGCAAAGGCTTGGACAGAACCAGAGTTTAAGAAAAAGCTTTTGGCCGACCCTCTCAAGGCAATCAATGAGTCCTTTGAATTGGATATCACCACGCCTTTAGATCTGGTTGTTCTGGAAAACACGCCGAAGGTACACAACGTCGTGGTGTGTACGCTTTGCTCGTGCTATCCACGCATGTTGCTGGGCATTCCACCTGCCTGGTACAAATCACTCGACTACCGCTCTCGTGTCGTTGTGGAGCCACGTAAAGTGTTGGCAGAGTTTGGTACCGTGTTAGCTGAAGAGGTTGAGGTGCGCGTCTCCGACAGCACGGCAGACTTACGCTTCCTGGTGCTACCAAATCGACCTGCAGGAACAGAGGGGATGACCCAAGCGCAGCTTGCAGAACTCGTATCCCGAGACTCCATGATTGGCACCGCCGTTGTGTCAGCACCTAGCAAATAGCACATAGCAACAGACTCAATGACTCAACAACACGTTAAGCCACGCCCAGCCGCCACGATTATTCTTGCCCGCAATAGCTCTGAGGGCGTCGAAGTATTAATGATGCAGCGCACGACTGCAGTGGACTTTGCGACAGGAATGCATGTTTTCCCCGGCGGGGCAGTCGACCCGACCGATCATCATCCAGAAATTGCCTCGCTCTGCGTTGACTTAGACGATCAGCGCGCGAGTCAGATGCTTGGCATTGAACAAGGTGGGCTAGCCTATTGGATCGCAGCAATCAGAGAGTGTTTTGAGGAGTCGGGCTTATTGCTTGGCTACCGCAACGAGCAAGACCTCGTGCGCTTGCAGGGTGAGGATGCAGAACGGCTAGCCAACCTCAGGCTTGAGATGGCGCAGAACAAACTCAACTTTGCCGACATCTTGAAGGCAGAGCAATTTAGAGCTGCAACAGACAGAATCGCCTATTACAGCCACTGGATTACACAGGCGGGGCGACCCAAGCGCTACGACACCAGATTTTTCGTTGCCCAAGCACCCGAGGGACAAACTGCAGTGCAAGATAACCACGAAACAGTTGGGCAAGTATGGGTACGACCAGAGCAAGCAATTGAAATGAATCGGGCCGGTACTATCGAGCTGATGTTCCCCACAATTAAAACGCTCGAAAGTTTGAGTCCATTCAAAGTCGTGGAAGAACTTCTAGAGCACGCACGTACACCGAAACCTAAAACGTTGATTGCTCCCTACACGGCGACTGCACGGGGCGGGGAGCAACATATCTTGATTCCTGGCGATTTCGCCTACACCGAAGTGCGCAAGATTGATCCCAATAACAAGGGGACAGCGCAGTCGTATATCGAACCAGGCCAAGCAGTGTCACTCGGCGAAGCGATTACACGTGTGACAGCCGCTAACCCTGGGATGATGACGGGGCCGGGTACCAACACCTATCTTATCGGTGACGCTCAGAATGGTGTTGCCGTGATTGATCCGGGTCCTCTACTCGAAGAGCACATCGAAAATATTATCAAGGCTGCAAACGGTCCAATTAAATGGATTTTATGCACGCACACGCACATCGATCACTCGCCTGCAGCCAAGAGTCTCAAAGAAAAAACTGGTGCGCAAATTTACGGCAGACCCGCACCGGCGTATCCAAATCAGGATCAAACCTTTGCACCAGACCATATCGTCGAACATAATCAAGTTTTAAAGCTTGCGGGAACAACCCTGCGCGTGATCCACACGCCGGGCCATGCCTCGAATCAAGTTTGCTTCTTGCACGAAGGCCAAAAAATCCTCTTTACGGGGGACCATGTTATGCAAGGATCTACTGTGGTGATTAACCCCCCAGACGGAAACATGGCGCAGTACCTCGACTCGCTCAGGCTCATCACCGCATACCCTATTGACTATCTGGCTCCAGGGCACGGCTTTCTGTTGAGCGACGTTAACAATGTTGTCGAACGACTCATCATTCATCGTTTAGGGCGTGAAAACAAAGTCTTAGCAGCTCTGCGTACACAGGGTCAATCATTACCGCTCGAAGAGCTGGTCAAACACGCCTATTCTGATACAGATCAACGCCTGCACAAAGTTGCCATGCGATCACTTCAAGCCCACCTTGATAAACTACAGGACGAGGGGCGCGTACTCAACCAAAACGGCGCCTGGAGCCTCAGCCACTAAAACCCGTCGCAGGAAGACACATGGATCGCCGCACCTTTATTTGTCGTACTGCTGTTGCGACCAGCGTAAGCACTTTGCCAGCCAGCTTATTCGCGCAACCAGCGAAAACTGTATTTCGTTGGGTACCTGCTAACGACCTTTCAATACTTGACCCGACCTACACCACAGCAGCAATCACGGCGACCCATGCCCTGTTGGTCTTCGACACGCTTTATGGACTCGATGATCGATATCAGCCACAACCTCAGATGATAGAGAGCGAGCATATCGACCAAGAGGGACTGCGGTGGGTATTGCACTTACGAGATGGTCTTAGATTTCACGATGGATCACCTGTCCGTGCGCAAGATGCCGTTGCAAGTATCAAGCGTTTTGGCGCAAGAAACTTACTTGGCCAAACACTTTTCTCTAGCGTGGAGACACTCCACGCAACATCGGACCGTTCGATCGAGTTCAAGTTAAGGCGGCCCTTTTCGTTATTGAGCTATACCCTCGCCTCCTCTGCCGCCTCGATCATGCCAGAGCGCCTAGCAAATACGCCAGATAATATTGCTATTAAAGAAGTGGTCGGCAGCGGCCCGTTCCGATTCCTACCCAGCAGATGGGTGTCTGGCTCACACGTGGTTTACCAAAAGTCAGCGGAGTATCGCGCGCGCACTTCCGGAGAGGCTCGTAATACAGCGGGGCCTAAAATTGCCTACCTCGACGAGGTACGCTGGCAAGTCATTCCAGATCGCGCAACCGCCGTTGCAGCACTACAGAATAACGAAGTGGATGGTATCGAAATTATCGATAATGAGTTCATCCCAACGCTACGCAAGAATAAGCAGATTGCATTAATCAAAGCGCCTTTGCCCTCCATTTTCATTCTTAGATTTAATCATCTACATGCGCCCTTTGATAACCCAATCATGCGTCAAGCCATTTTGTCGGTCATCAATCAAACGGATTACATGATGGCAGCCAATGGCGCAGACTTCCCTGAATATTGGAATGATAAATGCGGCGTGTTCGCTCCGAATACCCCGATGGCGTCGTCCGCTGGCTTAGAAAAACTGACAAATAAACGGGACTTGGCTCGGGCACGCAAGCTAATCAAAGATGCGGGTTATGCAGGACAAGCAATTGTGATTTTGGATCCGGTTGATACCGCGCCCTATCACGCATGCGCCCTCGTGACCGAAGATCTATTCAAACAACTCGGTTTGAAAACCGAGTTGCGCGCGATGAACTGGGGAAGCTATCTACAGCGTCGCAATAACCAAAACAACCCCTCCGAGGGGGGGTGGCACATCGGATTTACTGCCTTAGTGGGCACAGCCAACCTCGATCCAATCAACAACCCCGCCATACGTGGAACTGGCAAACAAGGATGGTTCGGGTGGCCTACTAACGCAACACTGGAGAAACTTAGAGAGGATTGGATATTCGCCAAAACACTCGCACAACGCCAAGCAATTAGTCGGGACATACAAACCGAAGTGCTAGAGGCGGTCCCTTACATTCCACTCGGCGCGGTGTACAACCTAAGCGCTCTCAGAAAACCCTGGACAGATTTTCAACCACAAGGTCCCTCATTTTTCACCTTACGACGGGGCTAGAGCTTCTGGAAACGCAGGCGCATTTTCCCGAACCAGCTTTCGAGATCGTCGATATAGGTGAAGAATGCAGGGATAACGAGCAAACTTAAAAGCGTCGATGTCATCAAACCACCAATCACCGCGATAGACATCGGTGCGCGAAAACTAGGATCTGATCCCCAGCCCAACGCAATAGGAAGCATTCCGGCGGTCATCGCAATCGTCGTCATGACAATCGGCCTAGCGCGCTTATGGCACGCATCAATTAAAGCTGTATTGCGCTCTAATCCTTGCCGTCGCGCGGTGATCGCATATTCGACCAACAAGATCGAGTTTTTAGTCACGACACCCATCAGCATGAGCAACCCGATCAAAGAAGGCATCGAGAAACTCATCCCTGTCATCAATAACGCAACAAAGGCACCGCCAATAGATAGTGGCAAAGCACCCAAGATCGTAATCGGTTGTAGAAAGTCATGAAAGAGTAAAACGAGAATCATATAAATACAAAGCAAGCCAATGGCCATGGCAAGACCAAAGCTAGCGAACAAGGACTGCATTTCCTTGGTGTCACCAAGCTCCGCGAGCGTAACGCCAGCCGGAAGATTCATTAAACTCGGCAAAGCCATCGCGTCTGCAAATACTTCGCCCAAAGGTCTCCCGCCTAGTTCCACCTCAAGCACGACGTTACGACTGCGGTTGAGACGATCGATTTGAGCGGGACCGCTGTCCATCGAAAAAGTTACAACATTACCCAGCAAGACGGGGCCAAGGCGACCGGGAACGGTCAATCGCTCAAGCGCAGAAATATCTGCACGAACAGCGTCTGGAAGTTTGACACGAATCGGAATCTGTCTTTCAGATAAATTCAGTTTAGCCAAGCCAATCTCGTAGTCACCGCTTGTTGCCACGCGCAGGGTCTCGGCGATACCCTGTGCAGTCACGCCTAAATCTGCCGCTCGAGCGAAGTTTGGTCGCACAATCAGTTCCGGTCGTACCAGGCTCGCCGAGGAATTTACAGACCCAATACCATTCAGCGTACGCAAATCCCGCTCAACAGTTTGCGCGGCCTTACTCAAGGCAACTGCGTCTTCACTTTGCAAGACAATTTGCATCTTGACGCCAACATCCTGGGGGCCCACGGTAATGCGTACTCCCGGCTCGCGACCCAGTAATGCGCGAATATCTGCTTCGATTTCTTGTTGATTCTTCTTGCGGTCAGAGCGATGCGACAACTGCACGGTGAGCGAAGCCTTTCGCACCTCGGCCGCAGATCCTCGTGCAAATGCATCTCCGGAAACACCCGCCCCCACAGAGCTAAAAATACGTTTGACATCGGGCAATGTCTCCAACTTTAGGCGTACCCGCTCAGCCGCACGTAAAGTATCTTCCAAGGTACTGCCAGGCGCGCGCTCAATATTAACCATCGTTTGACCGCGATCGGCGGGCGGCACAAAACCCTTGGGGAGCAAAGGTACGAGAGACAAGGAGCCTATGAAAAAAACAGTGGCCATCAATAATGTTTTGAATCTATTGCGTAGACACCACTGTACCGATATCAGGTATCGCTGCATCACCCAGCTGTCCTTCTCGGGCTCTGTGCTCGCTTTTGTCGCCTTCATTAAGTAGGCCGCCATCATCGGCGTCAATAGTCGTGCGACAAGCAGCGATGCCAAAATCGCAAGCACTGCCGTCCAACCAAATTGTTTAAAGAACTTACCGGGTACGCCGTCCATGAAAGCAGTCGGTAAAAATACCGCAACTAGCGCAAAGGTGGTTGCAATAACGGCCATGCCAATTTCATCTGCAGCGTCAAGAGCAGCCTGAAAAGGCGACTTACCCATACGAAGATGGCGTGCAATATTCTCCACCTCAACAATCGCGTCATCCACCAAAATACCCACCACTAAGGCCAAGGACGTAAGCGTGACCATGTTCAGCGTAAAGCCAAACAAATAGATTCCAAGAAAAGCCGGCAAAATGGACAGAGGCAGTGCCGCCGCCGAGACAATTGTGGCGCGCCAATCCCGCAAGAAATACCAAACAACCAAAACAGCGAGGATCGCGCCCTCATACAGCAGGTGCATCGAGCCATCGAAGTTTTCCTCTGTCACCGTCACATTATTGATTTGCTCAGAGAATTCAACATCACGATTCTGTAACGCCAACGAGGCGATCGCCTCATGCACATCTTTGGCTAACGACACCTCGTTTGCGCCTTTGCTACGCATAATCTCAAAAGCAACCACCGGTTTACCATTTACCAAGGCAATGGACCGCCGCTCAGCAGTAGTGTCTGCGATCTTGGCGAGCTGCCCAAGGCGCACACGGCGACCGTCCGAAAGCGGAATATCCAATTCACCGAGCTCCGTTGCACTCGCTGCCGTGGCGATGGTTCGAACGGACTGCTCGGCGCCACCAATATCACCCCGACCACCTGGCGATTCCAGTTGAACTAGCTTGAGCCGACGAGAAATATCCGAAGCAGTCACACCAAGAGCTGCCATTTTCAGCGGATCCAACTCGATACGTATCTCTCTAGTCAAACCTCCAATTCTTTTGACGCGCCCCACTCCCTTGACCGCCAACAAATTTTTCGTCACGGTATTGTCAATAAACCATGACAAGCCTTCTTGGTCTAAACGGCTAGAAGTCAACGCGTAAGTCATGAGCGGGCGACCCGCTGTAGTGGTACGTAAAACAGTAGGCTCCTTGACGTCTGCGGGCAAGTCCGCACGCACACGCGTCACCGCATCACGCACATCGTTGACTGCCTCCATCACATCCTTCTCGAGATTGAACTCAACGACGATGACTACCGTACCCTCTAATATTTTGGTGTATAAATTTTTTATCCCTTGCAACGTCGCAATTGAATTTTCAATCTTGCGCGCAACATCAGTCTCGAGGGTCGCGGGCGCAGCGCCGGGCAAGCTAGCTTCGACCGTTACCATGGGCAGTTCAATATCAGGAAAATCCTGAACCCCAATCGCTCGAAACGACAAAACGCCAGCAATCGATAGCAAAATAAACAGCAGAATTGCCGGTATTGGATGGCGAATCGAAAAGGCAGAAAAATTCATCAATGCGCCTATTTTTACTTTGGTGCACTAGGTGATGTGGCTGTCTCTACTGCAACAACATCATCGTTGTTGAGAAAGCCCGCCCCAGACTCTGCGATGACATCAGTCTCGTTGATACCCTTGAGTATCTCCACCCGCGCACTTAGTCTGCGCCCAACCTCCACACGAACCTGAGAGACGCGCGCATCCTGACGCACCTTGAATACATAGGTGAAACCATCGCGCATCACGACTGACTCTTGAGGCAAGGTCAGCACGCGCGTGTTACCTAACTCGAACTCACCCGTTGCAAACATGCCAGCACGCACCAAGGGTGTGTCGTTCTCAGTCGTAGGGAGATCGACATACACAATTGCGGTACGAGCTTGCATGTCGACAGTCGGACCAATCACGCGAACCCGACCAGACAAAGGTGTCGAGTCCTTGCCAATACTCGCGGGATAGACTCGAACTGGCATTCCGACCTTTATCCGACCTAGCTCCTCTGACACGACCTCTGCACGCCATTCTAGTCTGCGTTGCCTTACCATTTTGAATAACTCAGTCCCAACCGGCAAAACTGCGCCGACACTAACTTGACGCGCTGAAATCACGCCATCGTCAGGCGCACGCACTTGCGCAAACTGTAAGCGTAAATTCTGTACCTGCAATTGCGCACGAACCGCCTCTAGTCGCGCCTTTGCAGTTTGCTCCGCAGTCAAGTACTGACTGATTTGCTGTGCAGACAAGGCCCCAGAATTTTTTAAGCTACGGGCTCGACCAGCATTCGCTTGAGCCTCGGCCAAAGCGGCAACCGCTTCGGCCTCCTGCGCTTTCTGTACAGCCAGATCCGCCAATACCGTTTCAGTCGCGAACATCGCAAGCACTTGATCACGCTTGACAATGTCACCTACGTTGACACGAACCTCGGCCACACGCAATCCACCAACCTGCGCTCCAATCGACGCCTCCTGCCACGCGGCGATATTGCCGTTAGCGCGTATCGTGATGGGCATGGTGACCCATGTTGGGCTCGCCACAGAGACAGTCAGCGCAGGCCGAACAGCAGGAGATGCAGGCTGCGCCGCTTGAGCCGCTTGCAAAAACAGAAAACCTATCACGCTTGCAAACAAACTCGTCTGCATCAATCGTATCCACTTCATGGCTGGACCTTAGTCTTGAGTATATCGGCGGGCTTTGACCTCGCCGTTTGTAGTGTCTCGAGCGACTCCGTGGCTGTCCAGCCACCACCCACGGCACGGTAGAGCGCAATAAAGGCATTCACCCTTTCACGCCGAACTGTCGCCAAAATATTGTCGGCATTAAATGAAAGTCTTCTTGTTTCTTCCAAATCGAGAATGCTTGCCAGGCCAAACGTATAACGCTCTTGCATTGCACGCAACGAGGTGTGGTAGCCCCTAGAGGCTTTCAGTGATTCTCTTTCGCGCACCTCAAGGCTCGCGAGTCTGACGAGCGCCTCTTCGACTTCGCGCACCGCACGTCTTGCTTGGGTGCGATAGTTATTCGCGGCAACCTCGTAAGCTGTAATCGCGGTATCTACATTCGCCGCGCGTCGCCCCGCGTCAAAAATTGGTAAGGTCAAGGAGGGGCCGATCGACCAAGAGGTTGCAGTAATCGACACCGCACTTGTCTCGAAACCTAAGGGACCGATGTTGCCTAATAACGATAGCCTTGGATACCTCTCGGCCTCGCGCACACCGATGTCCGCACTCGCTGCCGCTACATCGCGCTCAGCTGCCGCAAGATCCGGTCGTTGCGACAAAACTTGTGCTGGCATTAGCTTGACCACCGGCATGAGGGGTCTCGGCAGTTTGGCTGCTTGTGGTGCTAGCTTCTTGCGCAGATCAATTTCCGGTAGGCCGGTGACAGCTACAAGTGCTTTAATCAAGATATCGCAATCAGCGGTCTGCCCTGCTACCCGACTCTGCCCCTCAGAGGCGCTAGCGCTCGCTAAAGCAGCCGTTGCCGGAGATTGAAACCCTGACTCTGAAAGCTTTTTCGTCAGGTCAGCCGTTTGAATGCGCGACTTGACGTCAGACCGCGCGATCGCCACGAGCTGTTCGCAGCCGCGAAAGTTGGTATACATATTGGCTACATCTGCCGACACAGAAATCCTAGCTTCATGCCAATTCGCCACTTGTGCTTCGAGTCGAGCCCGCGCCGCTTCGCTTGCACGAGACAACCCTCCAAACAAATCAATCTCCCAGCCCATCTGGAGTTGCGCTTGCGAGGTCGTCGCGACAGTGATGGGACCACCTAACTGAAACGTGCCGCGTGTGCCGACAGCTGCTGCGTTGATATTTGGCACTTCCGCGGCGTTCGTTGTCACGAGCACGGCGCGCGCTTGGGCAATACGGAGCGCCGCCGACGCCATGGACTGACTCTGTTGTTGCGCAGCGTCGATCAACTCAAGTAGCACGGGGTCATTGAATTGTGCCCACCAGTTACTTAAGGCTACGAGATCACCGCCGTGTGGCAGAGCCTGTTGCCAGGTCCCTGGCGCGTTGGGCACAGCAGTAGCTTGCGTTTGGTCATAATCAGGACCGACCGTCATGCAGCCGGAGAGCACAACCAAGAGAAATGCAGCACAAAGTCTTAACACCCACTTCACCCTTCGTTTCAGACGACCGTCAATTACTAAGCAATACTATGCATGTTGTGCAATAACCCAGCAATTGCAGCGTCCGCTAGGATAACAAACTGAGCAGCAATTACTCAGAACTCCTGTCTAAAAACATACACAATGTCTGACAAACCGAGGGAAAAGCATGATTCACACACGTCACGCTAGACCTATGAGCTCTTAATGGTCGGTTCGGGCAAAGTGGGTGGTTTGGCAAACCAGAATAAAGCGGTGCCTGCACCTGAGATCAATGCAAGCACCGTGAAGCCAAGGTGATAGTTGCCGGTTGCATCACCCATCATGCCCGCTAACAACGGTCCAGATATTTGACCAAAAGCCGTAATGAGTGCTGATAGCCCAAGAATCATTCCGATCGACTTACGTCCAAAGTAGTCCGCACGAATCGCCTGCATAAACGGACCTCGGATACCCCAAGCCAGCCCATGAAAAACAGCAAACAACACCAGCATCTCTGGACCGAGGGCATACGTCAACATTAACATCCCAACCATATGCATCATCATGCACACGGCCGCCACGCGATTCTTCTGTAACTTGTCACCAAGCACGCCGCCCAACATCACACCGATTACTTGAAACCCCGTCATGAGTGTGATGTAAAAAGCCCCTTGAGCGATGGTGTAATCGAGCGAGATGCGCATGTGATTAATGGCGTGCGTATTCACGGCCGTCACAATCATCAAAGCGACACCATGTCCGGCAGATAACAGCCAAAATGATTTTGTACGAAGCGCTTGGCGTGCTGTGAACTCTGGTTCAGGCGTTGACTCTACTGCACCCGACATATCGACTGTTCCCCGTGCGACGCCTAAGCCATCGACTGTTTCTCCAAAGTCTTCAGGACGCCGGCGAAAGACACAGGCCAACGGGTAGCCTACTAAGATCACAAAGACACCGCAGGTAAAGGCCGTTTCCCGCCATCCGAAGGTTTCGATGCTCCATGCGACAACTGGAACCAAGGTTCCGCCGAGAGCCAAGCCTAAACCCACAGTGGACAACGCACGCGCCCGTTTTTTTTCAAACCACTGAATGACGCCGACGTTCAGCGGAAAATATCCCGCCATCGATGATCCAATCGCAATCACCACGGCGGCACCATAAAAACCCATTAGCGTGTCAATTTGGCTGAGCAAGATAAAGCCGA
>JBILJY010000162.1:0-5875 GCA_044376975.1 Burkholderiaceae bacterium
CTATCCTCGGAGATGGCGTCTGTGCCGTACAGGGCGTCGTACAAAGAGCCCCAGCGCGCATTCGCAGCATTTAGTGCATAGCGTGCGTTCAGGACGGGAACGACAAGCTGGGGGCCTGCTTGCAAGGCGAGCTCGGCGTCGACGTTCGTCGTAGTGGCCCGCGCATTTGCTGGAACGGCCACAAGGTAGCCAATTTTTGTGAGGAATGCTTTGTAGGCAGGCATATCCTGAATAGGGCCTGGATGTGCTCGATGCCATGCGTCCATCTCTGTTTGGATACGATCACGCTCGGCAAGCAGCGCTACATTTTTGGGGCCGAGGTCGTGCACGATTGCATCGAAGCCTTTCCAGAACTCGGCACTGGCCACGCCTGTGCCCGGAAGTACTTGTTGTTCGATGAAATCGTATAAGGGTGTGGCAACCTGGAGACGGTGACAAGAAGTGCGAGCAGTCATGCTTGATAGGCCTTTTTTAGAGTGTCTATTTTACTTAGGAATTTTGCTTGAAATGGTTGTGTCCATTCTACCCAAAGGGTTGAACTCAAAGACGAAAGTGGACAGTCCACAACGAATTTTCTCTGGGGGAATGTCTGAGACCCAGGCCGCTGCCGATGCTGCAAGAATAGTCTCGAGTCGTTGGGGTGATTGGCGTATGGAAGGATCTAGCGCGCCAAGAGAAAGTACCTCGAAGCGTTCCTTACCAAAAATAAGTGTGACCGATGCGTTTTCAATCGTGACCCCACGATTACCGTCCGCAAGATGTTTGCGCAGCACCTGATTGTCGGCATCCGCTGCGTAAAACGTAATTGCGCCGTCACAAAAATCTGCCATCGCCACGACGTTCTCGTCTGCTGCGTTCAGGATGGCATGCCCCGTTGGAAAAACGACATCCACTTGTGTTCGAAACACTTTGAATAGGTCTTCGGCGTTTTCAAAGGCGTGATAGGCAATATCCTCTCGCTTGTAGTCGTCTGAGTAAGAGATATTCGTGACGATACCGACGCTGCAGCGATCGTAGGCAAGCCCTTCTGTCAAAATCTGCATGCCGGGATTTTCAATCACTGCAGCCTCGACGTCCTTGTTCAACAAGAGACGTTGAGCTTGTTTCCAGTTTGCGCTGTCTTGTTTTTGCAGCACGCGATCTCCGACGTAAAGTCCTGTTGCATTCGCTAGCGCGACACAATGACCGCTTTGCTTGAGTAAGTGAAAGACCAGAGTCGAAACCTCCGTGGTCCCGGTTGATCCCGTTACCCCAACCAATGGGATACTGCCATTTTCTTCGCCGGGGAAGATGTAGTCGATAATCGCGCGCCCAACTGGTTGGGGAGTGCCCTCAGCCGGCTTGAGATGCATGAGTAGCCCGGGCCCGGCGTTGACTTCTACAATTGCAGCGCCTTGCTCAAGCAAGGGCTTTGAAATATCCTCTGCAACCAAGTCAATTCCGGCGATATCCAGTCCGACGGCTTTTGCTGCTAGCGCAGCCATTGCGGCGACTTCAGGATGAACCTCGCTGGTGCAATCGAAAGCTACGTTGCCGTTTCGTTGAATCAAGACCTCGCGGCCCGAAGGCACCACGCTGTCAGCTTGAAAGCCTTGACGTTTGAGCTCTAGCCGTGCGGCCGAGTCGATACGAATCGGATTCAGGGGTTGCTCCTCGCCCCGTCCACGTCGTGGATCCGAGTTTATTTGGGATGCGATGAGCTCCGAGACAGTCTGTTTACCGTCACCCACGACGCTCGCCATTTGGCCTCTGGCCGCAGCGGCGAGCTTGCCGCCCACAATTAACAAGCGGTGTTCATTGCCACGTATAAAACGTTCGACCAACACCCCAGATCCTTCGTCCACTGCAACTTCGTATGCTGCCTCAATTTCTTGTTGGGTTTCTAGGTTGATGAAGACGCCGCGGCCATGATTGCCATCTAAAGGTTTGACGACAACAGGTAATCCAAGATCGAGTGCGGCATCCCATGCATCAGCGGCACTGATCACAGCGCGACCTTGCGGTATCGGAACGCCGCAGGCCTCTAGTAACGACTTTGTTAAATCTTTATCGCGAGAGATGGTCTCTGCAATCGCACTAGTTTGGTCCGTTTCTGCGGTCCAAATACGCCGTTGCTTGGAGCCATAGCCGAATTGAACAAGGTTTCCAGAACTCAGACGAATGGCTGGAATTGTTCTGTCGTCAGCCGCAAGCACCATCGAGGCGGTACTTGGCCCAAGACAGAGATCTTGAGAAAGATCACGCAACGCTTCAAGTGCTGCATCAAAGTCATAGGGCTGGTTTTCAATCATAGCGAGCACCAAGTCCCGAGCCGTATAGAGAGCCGCGCGGGTGACGTCCTCTTGCCAACCGCTCACCATCACTTTATAGACTCCACGTTCCTCGGTTTCGCGCGCCCGTCCAAAACCGTAACCAGGAACACCGGCTAAATCTTGCAGGGCCAGTGTGACGTGTTCGATGATGTGGCAGGGCCAGGTGCCCTCTTGCAACCGCATTAAAAAGCCGCCCCGTACACCTGGACTGCATCGGTGTTCGATCAGGCTCGGCAGCATGGTTGTTAGCCGCTCGTACAAGCCGGGGACTGTGTTGGAGGGACAGTCTTCCAGCTCACCTATGTCGATCAGCGCCTCAAGAGTGGCGCAGTAGGTCCAGATATTTGGACCCCGCAAATAAGTGATTTGCCGAATGACGATATCGCGCTTGTTCATGATGCGTACAAGGATGTTTCCAAGCGCTTATTATCGCCGCAAAAGCATGACTGAGGCGGTCTGACCCGCGGTCGTGGTCGTGTTACCCCGGTTTGCGACCCTTGATAGGATACTGAGGGTCGACAAAGCCGTGTGTTGACGCATAGCCGGGCGGTACGAGCGAATCCACCAGCACTTCATCCTCTGGCAGTAATTGCACCGCGAGTGCTGCCACATAGTCTTTCCATTGCTCAAGCGTGCGAGGGCCACCGATAACACCGCTCAAGAGCTTGTTGCTGAGTGCCCAAGCAATGGCGAACTGTGTTGCACTGAGCTTACGACTTTCAGCATGTTTTTTGAGGGCGTTCGCAACCTCTAGGGATTCAGGGCGGAACTCAGTTTGATGGATACGACGATCTCCCCGACCGGCGCGGCTTTGGGCATCAGGTTCGACATTCGGAGCATATTTGCCGGTTAAGACTCCGCGCGCTAAGGGGCTGTAGGCGACAACGCCCACGCCATAATGTTCGCACGCTGGAATCACTTCGGTCTCTATTAACCGGGTAACTGCGCTGTAAGGAGGTTGACAAACGATGGGCTGCGGAATCCCCATTTTCCGGGCCGTCTCGACCATACGGGCCACGCGCCATCCACGGAAGTTTGAGATCCCGTAATACCGAATCTTTCCTTGTTCAATCAGCCTGGCAAAGGTTGACAAGGTTTCTTCAATCGGCGTGACTTCGTCATCCTTATGCATGTAGTACACATCGATCCAGTCGGTGCCCAGGCGCTTGAGACTGTTGTCCACTTCTTGTGTGACCCAGCGACGCGACAGTCCTTTGTCATTTGGTTCTTTGCCAATGGCATTTGCAACTTTAGTCGCAAGCACCCAGCGCGAGCGGTCCTGAGCGATCAGGCGACCGACCATACGTTCCGACTCGCCGTTTGCGTAATTGTCTGCCGTGTCAATGGCGTTGAGTCCTGCGTCGCGTGTCACCGCAATCATTTCACGCGCAACACTTTCTTCGGTTTGATCACCAAACATCATCGCGCCTAACCAAAGCCGTGGCACGCGCAGGCCGCTATTGCCAAGGGTGATGTACTGAGGCGTTGTCGTGTTTGTCATGGCGGATTGATGTAGAAAAAAGTGGCTAAGAGAACCTGCGGCCGCACGTTATCACACGGCGAGCTTGGCGATTTTCTCGCTGATCGCCAAAATACGTTGGGCGGCGTACACGATCGGATAGTCGATGAACTGTCCATCTAACTGGATTGACGACGAACCCGCTGCCTCCGCGGCCGCGAAAGCATCGATGACGCGTTGTGCTCGAGCTACTTGTTCGCTTGTTGGAGTGAAGCAACGATTTGCAACAGCTATCTGATCGGGGTGAATGCACATCTTTCCTTGATAACCAAGATCTTTGATGTGGAGCGTCGACTGCTCAAAACCTTCCGTATCCTTTAGATCAACCCAAACCGTGTCTATCGGTGGCTCTTTGCCAGCCGCGCGAGAAAGCAAAGCGATTTGGCTTCTGCAGGGAAGAAGTTCTAGCTCGCTGCGCGACCAACGTAGCCCCAAATCAAGCGTGAAGTCACCCGCACCAAAGGCGACGCGCTTGATACGCGCTGTGGCGGCTAGGATGCTGGCTAAGTTCGCCAAGCCAAGGGCTGTCTCGATGATTGGCATCAGATCAATGCCGCCAGGAGTCAGTCCGCGCTCTCGCTCAAGCTGCGTGATGAGCCAGTCTGCCGTTTGGGCCTCAGCTGCTGTTTCGACCTTTGGTAACACGACGCCATCAAGGCCTGGTTGAATTGTCTCTTGCAAATCCCCGAAAGCGTAAACCGTTGACAAGGGATTGACACGAACGTACCCAAGGCAGCTACGTGGCAGTTGCATCGCTTGAACGACTTTTGCGCGACTTGGAATTTTTTCCGACACCGCACAGGCGTCCTCAAGATCAAGGATGACCGCGTCCGCGCCCAAGGTAAATGCTTTCTCAGTTCGTCGAGGATGATTCGCTGGCGCGAAAAGAAACGTTCTAAAAGTCCCCATTGATGACCCTAAGTAGATTGATGTGGTTGGTTAGAGTTCGATATTTGCAGCTTTTGCAACGACTGCCCATTTTTTAATTTCGTCGTCGATGTATTTCTTAAACTCTTCAGGCGTGCTGCCGACAGGGAAGGCGCCAATGCCTTCCAACTGTTTGCGGATATCGGGAGATTTCATGATCTCAACCGTCGTTTTGGCTAACAGATTGATGATGTCAGGAGGGGTGCCGGTTGGGGCGAGCAAACCGCTCCACGAGCTCACTTCAAAGTCCGGAAAGCCCAGCTCGATCAAGGTGGGTACGTTAGGCAGTTGGGGCATACGCTCGCGTCCCGCAACCGCAATCGGACGCAACTTGCCCGCCTGAAGGGTCGTCGTGACACCGGAGGCAGTCTTAAAGCCGATTCCGACCTGTCCGCCGATGACATCGTTCATCGCTGGCGCAGCGCCTTTGTAAGGAACGTGCAGCAAGTCGATGCCTGCGCGTAACTTGAGCATTTCCCCAGCGAGGTGCGGCGAACCGCCCGGACCAGATGTCGCATATGCCAATTTACCGGGATTCGCCTTTGCGTACGCAATCAGTTCGGGTAGCGTTTTGAAGGGTTGGTCATTATTAGCGACAAGGATGCTCGGCGAAGAGACTAGCTGACTAATCGGTATAAAGTCACGTTGGGTGTCGTAATTGAGTTTTTTGTACGTAGAAATGTTTGTAGCGTTGGCTACGGTACCCAAAAAGAGTGTGTAGCCATCTGGTTTGGCACGTGCCGCCTCTTGTGAGCCGATATTTGAACCGCCGCCTGGCTTGTTTTCGACAATGAAAGACTGTCCAAGCGCTTTTTCCAAGCGGTTGGCAATCAGGCGGCCGACGATGTCGGTTGGCCCGCCCGGTGGAAAGCCAACGATAATCTTGACAGGCCTATCAGGATATTTATTTTGTCCAAAGGCGGGTGTGGCGAGCGTCGCAAACGACAGCATGGCACAGGCCAACACACGCTGAATAAACTGAGGTTTTCTAATCATGAACGTCTCCAAAATATTTTTTTGCACGATACCATGGGTGCATACTTCTTGGTGCATTGGTGCTGGAGGGCGGCCCGTTCGCCGTGCAGAGGGCCTTAGGTTATAGTTGATTCACTACTTC
>JBILJY010000163.1:0-5858 GCA_044376975.1 Burkholderiaceae bacterium
CGCGAATCGCATTGCCTTATTGCTGGAAGGGAAGGTAGATCTGATCCTCGCCACAATGGGCCACACCGCCGCTCGGGCTGAGGTTATCGAGTTTATTGAGCCTCATTATTATGCGGCAGGGTTTGCCATCGTGGCGGCCCGTGATAAACAGCTGACAGGCTTGAATGACCTTTCCGGTAAGTCGGTTTGCGTACCGCTTGGAAGTTATTCAAACACCGAGATTGCAGCATCGGGCGCAAGGTTGCTCCTGTTCGATAGACCAGATCGTATGATCAACGCGCTCAAGCTCGGTGCCTGTTCAATAATCGCGCATGATGAACCCTTGCTTTACGCGGGAGTAACGGGCCCGAATGCGCCGCCCGAGCTTCGCGAAAAGTTTGAGCAAAAGTTTTCGTTCGCGATGGTGCCTTGGGGAATGGCCGTACGTCTTTCTGATGGAGAGACCGTTGGTGAAGAGACTCTCGGCGCAGTGCTTAGATTGTTGTTACTTCACTATCATCAAAGCGGATTTTTAGTTGAGGCGGCGAAGCAACACGGGATCAAAACCGATTTTTTAGTTGAACAAAATCGACTGTGGAACGATTCCTCGTGTTTTTATGCTCCCTCAAATGACATAAATAAAAAGTGTTTATTAGCTGCGGCAGATTTTGAGGGGCCTCCCACGTCGATCGCTCCGATGGTGCTTCAATTACAAACGTGGTTGCATTCGGTCGCGCACTTTGATATTACTTTTCCAATGTTAACGAGTCAGGCGTCCGCAAAACTGTTCTTGACTGGCTTGGGTGTCTCGTTGATATTTGTGGCGGCCACAATCCTGACAACATTATTTCTCTCGGCCTTGTTTTTTGTACTATTAAACGCGCGGTATAAGTCTGTGCGGCTGGTTGGACGTCTTGTTACAACTGTACTAATTAATAGTCCAGTCATTCTGTTGTTGGTGCTTGGTTATCTTGTGGTGACCTCAGTCTTTCCTTATAACTATTGGTTGGCGGGTGCTGTTGGGCTCTTGATGATTGGACTGAACAATGGCTCGACGGGTGGTGTAGCCTTAGCCGAGACTGCGCAAACTATGCCGATAGGATCGCGCTTTGGCGAGATTGTGGCCCACGGCGGAGTTCAATTGCGAGCTTGTGTCATCAATGCCGTAAAGGCGAGCCCAGTTGCGGCATTTATTGGTGTCCCGGATTTATTAACTTCGCTCGTACACATTTCTTCGTTTACCGGTGAACGATCAACGACATTTCTGATTGTCACTATCTTTTATATTTTTGTTGTACAAGCAGTGGTTATTGGTTCCTCTTTTATCATGAACAGGAGGGCACCCCGATGAGCGCTATCGATATGACGTTTGCCGTTGATTTTATACAGGCATTTTTGGTAAATGTATCGGTGGGATTTGCCTCGTTGCTCGTGGGGTTAGTGATTGGGATTCCTTTTGCCTATGTTTGGTACGCTGGGGGATTCATTGCCGGTTTGATTGGAGTGGTTGTTGGATTGCTGCGCGCCTCGCCTGTTTTCGTATTCATGTTTCTTTGCCTAAACATTTTGACGCAGGTGATTGATGGCGGTTCAGCTAGGGCATCGTTTACACCAATGATCGCGTTGGTACTCGCCTTGTCCTGCTATTCGATTTCTGTCGTGGCTGATACCTGGTTAGATTTGCTCAAGCGCTATGGCGCTATGACCCGCGAGTCTATTATGTTAGCGATACCTGTCCACATTCGAACGTTTGTGATACTGGTGATGTCGACGAGTGTTGGTGCGGCGATTGGCGTGCAGGAGGCCGTCATGCTTACGCTTGCACGCGGTGAGACATTGAGCACACGGCAAGATCAAATTGAGCTTGTCTCGGTGGTGCTGCTGTTCTTTGTGGTCTTCTTCTCGGCCGCTAGATACCTGATCGTTTTATTAACCCGTCAGCTAAATAAAAAAAGCGGATGACATCGTCATCCGCTTTTTTACATTAGTCTCGGTGCTTAAGCAGCTTGAGCTTCTGTTTCAACTTGAGCAGCTTTGGCGGCCTTGGCGGCTTTGCGAGCCTCGATGCCATCCTTGACGTGATCCCAAAGGAACTTGTCGGTGACTGACTTCGAGAACGAATCAGCACAGACGAGTATCACAGCCAGAGGGCCCAGCGCGAGACGTGCGCCGATGCCGACGACAGCGTGTGCTGCGCCGTTTAAAAACTGCCCATCCATCAAAAGGCTTGCCCCGGGGAGAACGGATTCACCCACCAGTTTCGCGCCGTTAGTTAATCCATTCAGGTCGTTTGCTTGCGTTTGCATGATTCCGATTTCTCCAAAATTCAAAAAATTCTGAGCTAGTAATTTAACTTAACCAGATAGATATCTGTGTTAGCCGAATAGCCTACAGTCAAGAGAATAGCAGGTTAATGTGACATCAACAATACAATACTTCTACGCTTATACCAAAGACTTTCTAAATAATATCACTTGAATCAACGGCTTGTGCGCGGTCTGGGGTGCTGTTGTGTGGGCAACTGCTATTCATCATCCAAGGTTTTGAGAGGAATTGCGAGAGTCCTCCAGAATCATCCCTGCAGCCTTGTCGGCAACCATAATGACGGGTGCACTGGTGTTTCCCGAGGGTACTTTGGGCATGACGGAGGCATCCACTACACGCAAGCCCTGGATTCCATGGACGCGCAAACGATGATCCACCACCCCGAGCGGATCAGAACCCATACGGCAGGTGCCGACTGGGTGGTACATGGTTTGTGCTTGCTCTCGGCAATAGGCAATCAAATCCTCGTCGGTGTGACGGTCTGGCCCCGGAAGGGCCTCCCCCGTACACATCTCGCTGAACGGCGCTTGGGAAAAGATGCGGCGTATCAACCGTAAGCCGAACACCAAGGGTGCAGTGTCTCTTGGGTCTGTGAGGTAGCTTGCAAACATGCTTGGCGCCTGACGAAAATCAGCCGATTTCAACGATACCGAGCCCGCAGAGTGCACGTGGAGTAAGCCGCAAGATGCCGTGATTGCCGGGAAATTATCTGCCTGAAACATACCACCCGCTCCCAGCATGCTAAAGGGGCGCATCTGCATTTGTAGATCGACTTTATCGGAATTCACGCCTGATTTGGCAAACAGCGCCACTTGCGCTGCGGCAGAGTTGAGGAGCCCTTTACGGCTCACTAAATAGCGCAGCACCTCAGGAATCATTCGAATATTGCTGCAAATCTTGTGATTGACTGAGAACGCAGGCTTTACTTTTGCCATCGCATGCACGTACACATGGTCGTGTAAATTTTGCCCGACGCCAGGTAGCGGGTGTGTCACTGCGATGCCGTGTTTAACCAACTCCTCTGCGGGCCCAATGCCTGATAGCATTAATATTTGCGGCGAATTGATCGCGCCGGCTGAAAGAAGCACCTCTCCTGCATTAACTTCAATTATCTCGCCGTTTTTTTCATAGCGCACGCCTGTTGCGCGTTTGCCAGTTATTACAATCCGTTCGACGAAGGCGTTGACCTCCACGGTGAGGTTCTTTCTATTGCGAATGGGTTTTAGGAATGATCTGGCTGCAGAAGAACGCACGCCGCGATGAATCATCAGCTGTACATATCCAACACCTGCTTGTTTAGGTCCATTGAAGTCGTCATTCTGCTCGATGCCGCAATTTACCGCTGAGGTTACAAAAGCCTGGGAGGCAGGGTGGGGCTCCTGTAATGCTGATACGTAGAGCTCCCCCTGCGAGCCGTGTAAGGCAGATTCGCCTGCGAAGTGACACTCTGTTGCCTTGAAGTGTGGCAAAACATCTTCCCAGCCCCAGCCAGGGTTGCCGGCATCACGCCACCCGTTGTAGTCGTCCGGTGTGCCGCGCATATAAACATGACCGTTAATGCTGCTTGAGCCTCCGAGCGTCTTGCCGCGTGGCCAGTGGAGCTTGCGGCCGTTGAGACCCGGCTCGGGTTCTGAATGATAGCCCCACGTAATAGTTGGGTCCGCAACGATACGCGGTACTCCCGCAGGAATCTTTATCCAGGGGTTCGTGTCTGAAGGTCCTGCTTCAAGGAGGAGTACGGTTTTTGAGCCGTCGGCAGACAGTCGATTGGCCAAGACGCAACCAGCAGAGCCAGCGCCAATAATGACAAAATCGTAAGTATTCTTCATAGTTTTGTCTCTATATTTTTCTCTATTTTAATTTACGTAGGTCCGCCCAATTGCGTTGCATCTCAACAAACAGAAAAGAGGCCGACCAGGTAATCAGTATGATGCCGGTTAGTGACTCGATACCGCCAAGGTAGCGCAACTCCCCCTGCGCAACGACATCACCGTAGCCCACGGTGGTGAAGGTGACAAAAGATAAGTAAACGCAATCAAGAATCCCTCCCGCATCGACTAGATTTCCCGTCAAAGATCCCATTCCGTCGATTTTGCTCGACAGGTAGAAGGCGAGCGCAAAGAGCCAAATCTCAAGTACATGAACAAGGAATATGCATAAAGCGCCAACCAATACTTGAAAGCGAGGGCGAATCTGAGAGAGTGTTGGTAATTTTTTTGAGAGCCAGAAAAGTGCTTCGTAGTGGATCAACATCGTGGCGATGACCACTACTGTGTTGATGAGGAACGCGATGGCCAAAGTCATGGAGGTAGTTCCTGGTTTCGGTGCTGATCAGAAACGCTAGCAATCGGGCTTATTCGTGCGCATTCAGATCAATGCCTTCATGGCTAGCAACTTTTTCTAAGGCTTGTTCAAAAAGGGCGCGGGCTGATCCGGATACCGATGACAAGTAAGCATGCAAGTGCGCGTCTTCGGTGCTTTTATTTAAACACTCCTGGCTATATTGTTCAAAACTGGCGAGTTGTGCAATGATCTCTGCCACATGCCGCGGACACTCGCATAGAACGTTCGTTGAAATCCCACTTATTTTTTTTAAAACATAATCGGAGTATTTGCGAGCAGGTATCGTCACGCTTGTTGTGGTTTCACTTAATTCTTGGCCAGCGTCCACAACAAGCACAGAATTGATGAGTTCTGCAAGTTCATAATCTGACAAGGGCTCGCGGCGTACCATCATTCTGTAGTCGCGCATCGAGCGCACAACCTGCTCCCTGCCGTAGTTATACAGCACGACAATTTTGCTTGCACGCATGGCGCGCGCTGCTTGCAAAATCTCGTGCACCACAATCTCATGCAGAGTATTGATTTTCAGAAGAAAGATGTCAGGTGCAATGCTCGGTGGCGTTTGTCGAACCATTTCTAAGCTTTGGTACACGCCAGTGGTGACAAGCTGAATGTTTTGCAGGTGCGCGGAGAACGCTTTGCTTTCGACTTGCCCGGCAAGTGCAAGGCCGACGATAGCCAACGAGACATTTCGATTGCTTGCCAGTTTTGCCAAGCTACTATTTTGGCTGTTCTGTTTGTGCATTAAGTCGTTGAGTGCCGCAATATCGAGCGAGGCGATTGTGCTGATGGCGTAACCCTGGTCGCTTAATTGTTTTAAGAGGGTGGCTCTTAGAAGATCTTCTTCGCCGTAAAGCCTATGCTGCCCCGCGGTTTTAATGGGCCTAAGTGCTTGGTGCCGAGCTTCCCATACACGCAAGGTCGTAACAGGTACTCCCGCAAGTTTTGCAATGGCACCGATCCGATATTGTTGGCTTAATGATTTCAATTTAAATTTAGTATGAGTAGATATTGAGTAGATTGTAGGTTATTTTTACGGAACTATCATTCTTTGAATAGATATTTGATAGATAATTCAGTCTCACAACTGTTTTATCCTACTCAAAAAGAGTGATGCCATGAGCGCAAACGAAGCAAAACACGCATTAAATTTGGTTGTTTCTTTGGCTAAGCTACCAAAAGCCTCGACCTTAACGACGCAGGAGCTTGCG
>JBILJY010000164.1:0-5788 GCA_044376975.1 Burkholderiaceae bacterium
CCAATCGCTTTCGGCTCGATCTTTACGAGTTCTGCGAGGGGATCTTGCAGGCGCCGCGCAATCGAGGCGGCACCCCGCAAGCTCACATCCAGATCGGGGAATTCAAGTGCAGCCAACTCAGATGCAGAATAGACCGAGGCTCCGGCTTCTGAGACCACGACACGTGTCAGCTTTAAATCGGGTTGCGCAGCCATGAGGTCTGCAACGAGTTTTTCCGTTTCGCGTGAGGCGGTACCGTTGCCGATTGCCACGAGTTCGATCTTGTGACGACGCGCGATTGTGGCAAGCGTCGTTAGCGAACCCACGCGATCACGACGCGGTTCAAAGGGATAGATAGTGGCCGTTTCAACGACCTTGCCAGTGTGGTCGATCGCGGCAATTTTGACGCCTGTGCGAATGCCTGGATCCAAGCCAAGCACAGCTTTAGGGCCCGCCGGTGCGGCAAGCAGCAAATCCTTCAGGTTGGCTGCAAACACGCGAATGGCTTCAGCTTCAGCCGTTTCGCGTAAGCGCGTCAACATTTCTGTTTCGAACATCGTGAGTAGTTTCACGCGCCACGTCCAGCGCGCAACATCTGCGAGCCACTTCGCGCGCGGAGTTGGGGCAGCATCAAACAAGCCTTTACCAAGCTCTAAGAACCGTGCTACCCGTTCTACACAAGGGTGCGGTACCAGTATGTCTTGCGACGCTTCTATTCCAATACGCAGCTCAAGCGCACCTTGTTGACGTCCGCGTAACATGGCAAGAATACGATGCGAGGGAAGGGTTCGAAGCGGTTCATTGAAGTCGAACCAGTCGCGAAAGTTTGCGCCCTCGGCTTCCTTGCCATCAGCGACTTTTGAATACAGATAACCTTGTGTCCAGAGGTGATTGCGCATGTCCGCTAACAGGTCTGCATTTTCTGCATACCGCTCGGCCAGAATATCGCGGGCACCATCGAGCGCAGCTTTAGGCTCAGTGATACCAGCTTCCGCGTTCAAATATTGGGCGGCAAGGGTAAGTGGATCGCATTGTAAGTCGGCCAGAATACCGTCTGCCAATGGCTCTAGGCCCGCTTCTCGCGCGATTTGTGCGCGGGTGCGACGTTTGACCTTGAACGGCGCGTAGAGGTCCTCTAGGCGCTGTTTGGTGTCTGCCTGCTTGATGGCCAGTTCGAGTTCTGGTGTCAGCTTATTTTGTTCGGTGATCGAGCTCAAAATCGCTGCACGGCGATCTTCGAGATCGCGCAAGTAGAGCAGACGTGTGTCCAGGTTACGCAGCACGGTGTCGTCGAGCCCGCCGGTTGCTTCTTTGCGGTAGCGCGCAATAAACGGCACGGTTGCGCCATCTTTTAGCAGCTCGATGACGGCTGCGACTTGTTGTGGACGAATACTTAATTCTTCGGCGAGCTGGGCAATGATGCGCAGTTCGGTGTCTGACGTAGTAATGCTTGAATCACTCATTTGATCAAATGCTTCTTGTAAGGCGACAAACGGACGATTTTGCCACATGTGGAGAGTGTCCTCAGTTCAGGCGGTATGATCCGGCATGCTTTGTTGGTATTTGATATGCAAGAACCCCTGATTTCCGAGATTTTTTCCCTAGATGGACCGCTTGCGGCGATGTCGCCAGGATTTCGTGTCCGGACGACACAAATTGAGCTTGCGCAGGCCGTTGAACGCACGATTGCAGAGCGTTCAACCCTAATTGCTGAGGCAGGTACTGGCACGGGCAAGACGTGGGCCTACCTTGTTCCTGCGTTGCTCGGCGGGGGTAAGGTATTGGTGTCAACCGGCACCCGAACCTTACAAGATCAATTGTTTTCCCGAGATCTTCCGCGGGTACGCGAAGCGCTTAGTATCCCGGCCACGATTGCTTTGCTCAAAGGGCGGGGTAATTATGTTTGTCATTACCACCTTGAGAGACTTCAGGGAGAAGACCGAGCCCTTAAATCCCGTGGCGAAGTGCATCAGTTACGTAACATCCAGACCTTTGCCCAACAAAGTGCCACGGGAGATCGAGCGGATTTGCCGACCGTTCCTGAGGATGCGGAAATCTGGCAACGTGTGACCTCGACGCGCGAGAACTGCCTGGGGCAAGATTGTCCGAATGTGCGCGATTGTTTTGTATTGAAGGCGCGTCGACAGGCGCAGGAGGCCGATGTAGTTGTGATCAACCACGCCTTATTCATGGCAGACCTCATGCTGCGCGAAGAGGGGGTTACCGATCTATTGCCTGCGGCCGACACGGTCGTGTTTGATGAAGCCCATCAGTTGCCCGATACGGCGACGCGTTTTTTAGGCTCGAGCGTATCGACGCATCAATTGCTGGACTTGGGGCGTTTGATTGAGACGGCAGGCTTAGCCCATGCGCGTGAGCTTACGAACTGGTCTGAGCAAGCTCGCGCGCTTGAGCAATCGACGCGTGAGTTACGTTTGAGTTGTGCTGCGTTGGAGAATATGCCTTCACGTCGTGTGACGTTCGAGGCATTTCCCGAGCCTGCAGCGTTTGATATTGCCCGAGAGGCGTTGCAGACCTCGCTTGATGTGGTGGGTCAGTTACTTTCAAGTGTTGAAGAGAAGCATCCCGATCTTGCGACTGCTGCGCGCACGGCACGTGAGTTGGCCGAGCGACTCGCCGAGTGGGGGCAACCCGCAAGAGGCGTGCGCTCTGACGCGCAAGATCTGCATCAAATCGTTCGCTGGGTTGAGTTGGGTCTGCATCATGTGCGGTTGCATGCAGCGCCTTTGTCTGTGGCGGAGGCCTTCTCTCGCTATCGGCAGGGGGGGCAGGCATGGATTTTTACCTCGGCGACGCTGTCGGTGCATGGTGACTTTTCTCACTTCACCGAGCGACTGGGTCTACAGAATGCCGAGACGGTACGGATGGAGTCCCCCTTCGACTATGCCAAGCAGGCGATGCTGTTCGTGCCGCAAAGTCTGCCTGCACCACTGTCGTCAGAGTTCTTGCCTGCCTTCGTTGAGCAACTGATGCCACTGATTCAGGCGAGCCAAGGTGGTGCGTTAGTTTTATGCACGACATTGCGAGCGGTCGAACGCGTCGCGGCCTTGTTGGCTGACGCCTATGATCGCGTGGGCTTGAGCTGGCCGATCATGCGCCAGGGTAATGGCACTCGCCGCGATTTACTAGAGAGATTTCGAACACTAGACCATGCTGTCTTGGTGGGTAGTGCAAGTTTTTGGGAAGGGATCGATGTGGCGGGCGATCGACTTACGTTGGTTGCCATCGATAAACTGCCGTTTGCACCGCCTGATGATCCGGTGCTTGAGGCGCGCTTACGCGCATGTCGCAGTCGTGGGGGAAACCCCTTTATGGAATACCAACTACCCGAGGCAGCCATTGCGCTCAAGCAAGGGGCGGGCCGTTTAATTCGTAGTGAAACGGACTGGGGGGTCTTGATGGTTGGGGACACGCGCTTAGTCGACAAACCTTACGGCAAGCAACTCTGGCGCGGGTTACCGCCGTTTGCGCGTACCCGCGTGCTTGAAGAAGCCGTTGAGTTCTTGACCTTAAAACAGGCGTAGAGGATTCCAGATGCTATAGCGATCGGGGAAGCCTTCGCTAATCAGTTTGGTTTTGGGAAAGTTTTGCAACAACACACGTTCCGTGTCGTTACGCATGTCTTTCATGCCCAGCTTTTCGTAGGACTTCATCATCACATAGAGTGCAACTTCGGCTGACGGAACACCTTGAAAGTCTGTGATCACTGTTTGTGCCCGGTTGATCGCAGCGACGTAAGCGTACCGTTCGTAGTAGTAGCGGGCGACAGCCGCTTCGTTTTCTGCCATCGTCGCCACAAGCCACACCATACGCTTGCGTGCATCAGGGGTATAGCGACTGTCGGGGAAGAGGGTGATGAGCTCGTTAAATGAGGCATACGATTGACGCAAGGCACGGGGGTCGCGTTCGCCCGGCTTTTGACCAGTAATCGATGCGAAAACGGCACTTGGAGGTGTGAAGTTGATCAGCCCCTTGAGATACAGCGCGTAGTCTGTCGCTGGACTGCCAGGATATTGTTGCTGAAATCTGCCAAGGGTTGCCAGCGCAAATTCGGGTTCTCTGTCTCTCCAGTAACAGTAAGCCAAGTTGATAAGTGACTGTTGCGCGTAAACACCGAAGGGGAACCGGGATTCGATCGCTAAAAAGCGTTCTTTAGCGACACGCCAGTTTGCAGCATTCATTTCGGTCTTGCCTTCTTGGAATAGGCGCTCGGCATTCCAGTTGGCGGTGGGATCATATTCAGGCTTGGTCGAGCCGCAGCCTGCAAGTGTAACCACAGCAAATACCAGCAACAGGCGGCTGAGTAAGGTGGTGGCTCGGGAGGTCCAGAGCAAAGAAAAAGTGGGCAGACCCATCACAAAATGATCCTTGGTGTTAGCATTCTCTGCTGATTATAAGACGAGTCCCAATGCCTGATACGCCTATTTCTGATGATGTGCTGCCCGACGATGAGCCGCAGTTATTTCAAGTCACGGATAACCAAGCGCTGGAGCGGCTAGATAAGGTCTTGGCGCAGCTGGTTCCACGCCATTCCCGCAGTCGCTTACAAACTTGGATTGAGCGCGGCCATGTGCTGGTAAACGGTAAGCCTGCCAAGATTCGGCAGACCCTGCATGAGGACGATGTGATTACCGTCTATGAGCAGGAGTCCCCTGAGGATCAAGCATTTACGCCCGAGCAGATCGATTTTGAGGTTGTGGGCGAGAGCGCGGATTGGGTGGTCGTGAACAAGCCGGTCGGTCTAGTGACGCACCCCGGCGCCGGTAACTGGGGTGGGACGCTGCTAAATGGCTTGCTTTACCGATACCCAGAGCTTGCGCATGTGGCCCGCGCGGGCATCGTGCACCGACTAGATAAAGACACCTCGGGTTTGCTGGTTGTTGCCCGTAATGAGGTGGCTCAGACGCATTTGGTTCGGCAGTTACAGGCCCGTACCATGGGGCGAGAGTATCTGGCCTTGGCCCACGGCCGCATGTTGAACGCAGGAACCGTGGATCGCCCGATCGGACGTGATCCGCGTGTGCCAGTGCGTATGTCGGTGGAGCGACCCAATGCTCCCAAAGCGGCAATTACGCACTACAGCCTGTTACGCGGGGGTGAATATATGGACTCCAATATTTCAGAGGTGAGTTGTCGCTTGGAGACAGGCCGCACGCACCAGATTCGCGTGCACTTGGCGAGCCTTGGGCATCCTTTACTGGGCGATACCCAGTATGGCGGCCGCGTGCTCGGTGACGCACAGCGGCAAATGCTGCATGCGCATCGCTTGCGTTTTGATGATCCGAGCACAGATACTGAGGTGTCGTTTGTTGCGCCAGTCCCAGAGGATATGGCTAAGGTGTTAGAGGGGATCCAGTGGAAATAAATGTAGCGCCAGACTTGCAGCTTGTGTTGCCACGCACTCCGTGGACGGGTGTGCAAATGTTTTGTACGACAAGGGCAGGCGGGGTGGGCAGTGCGCCTTATGACAACTTCAATCTAGGCTTGGGTGCAGGGGACGTTCCAGCAGTTGTTCATAAAAATCGGCAGATCCTGCGGGGGTTGTTGCCGGCGGATCCCGTCTGGCTCAATCAGGTGCATGGAATTCGGGTGATTGATGCTGATGATCCCGCACAGTGCCAGGAGCAGGGCGCAGCGCCCCGTGCCGATGCGAGCGTGACTGCCCAACCAGGGCGCGTGCTTGCCGTGCTAACTGCAGATTGCCTCTCTGTTGTGATCGCAGATGACGAGGCGAGCGTCGTGGGAGCAGCCCATGCCGGCTGGAAAGGCTTGGCGGGTGGCGTACTCG
>JBILJY010000165.1:0-5750 GCA_044376975.1 Burkholderiaceae bacterium
TACGCCTGGCAAAATCTCAACCGGGGCTGACATTCCCGAGGCAGCCGCTGCGTCGTTGCTTTCGCGCGTGATGTTTAGCTGATGCTGTGCAGCCTCTTTTTGTGAGGTTCGGACTTCTTCGCGCGCGATCTGGAAGGGCTGCAGATCAGGTTGCTCGTCGCCGCGCCAGCTGGCAAGCTGACTGCCTTCAAAGATAACTGTGAGCACGCGCTCTTCGACTTTGCCATTGCCTGCCCGGTAGTAGTAAGGATAGTCCCACCGGTTTGCATGTAAGACGCTGGCTAGGGTCGGTGTGCCAAGCGCAAAGCGTACTTGCTCGCGCGACATGCCTGGGCGCAAAAGCGAGACCTGATCTTTGGTGACCCAGTTACCTTGCTGGATGCCCACCTTGTATGGAAAGCCCCATTGCGTGGAGGAACAACCAGCTAAGCCAGCTGCGCAGACGACCCCCAACAGGCTGGCGCGCAGGTAAGAAGCGAGAGTACGGGATGTGAACACTGCAGACCTCTATAGGTTTTGCAACCAAAGACGCTATCATAAAGCCTTAATCGCACGCCTAGTAGGCAAAACAGGGGATTTTTCTTGGATACCGAGAACGACCAAAGCGACCTTAAAAATGTAGGCCTGAAGGCCACGTTTCCGCGCCTAAAAATTCTCGATATGTTCCGCAAGTCGGGTGAAAGACACCTGAGTGCTGAGGATATCTACCGCTCTTTGCTCAACGACAAGATTGATATTGGGCTCGCCACCGTTTATCGGGTGTTGACCCAGTTTGAGCAGGCTGGCATCTTGGCTCGAAGCCAGTTTGATGGGGGCAAAGCGATTTTTGAGCTCAATGACGGAGAGCATCACGATCATCTGATTTGCACGCATTGCGGCAAAGTCACTGAATTTGCCGATGAGGAGATCGAAAAGCGCCAGCACAAGATTGCCCGAGCCAACGGCTATCGACTAGAAAGCCACGATATGGTGTTGTACGGGGTCTGCAAAGACTGCGTTTAGGGCAACGCTGGGCGATTCCGTTCAGGAGCCTATGCTCAACATTTCTAGAGCGTGCTTGCGCGTCGTGTCGGTAATTTTGATGCCACCGAGCATGCGGGCGATTTCTTCAATGCGGGCGGCGTCATTTAAAGCCAGGATGTTTGAAGTGGTGACGCCTTTGGTCTGCTGTTTACTGACTTGGAAGTGATGTTGGCCTCGGGCCGCCACCTGTGGTAGGTGGGTGACGCAAAGCACCTGGTGGCGCTGCCCGAGTTCACGCAGCAAGTTACCAACCACCTCAGCGACTGCTCCACCAATACCGCTGTCAACCTCGTCAAAAATCAGTGTGGGAACGCGTGCTGCACGGCTGGCAATGACTGAGAGGGCGAGCGAGATTCGTGCGAGTTCGCCGCCGGACGCGACTTTAGCGAGTGGTTTTGGCGTTGTGCCGGCGTGGCCTGCGACTAGAAACTCAACATGATCTTGGCCTTGGGCCGAAGCGGGGGCTTCGGTGAGCGAGATGGTGAATTGCCCGCCTTCCATGGCTAAGGTTTGCATGGCGCGGCCCACAAGCTTGCCCAAGTCTTTTGCCGCTTTTTGCCTAGCGGCGGAAAGTGCTTGCGCATGTTGGTCGTAGTCTTGTTTGAGCGCAGCGGCCGTTGCACGCAGCGCCTCAATGTCGGCAGATGCCTGCAGAGACTTGAGCTCACCGTGAAGCGTTTGATGTAAAGCGTAGAGCTGATCTGGTTCGGTTTTGAACTTGCGCGCAAGATCAAAAATTGTTCGCATGCGCTCTTCGACCGTTGCAAGCCTTGCTGGGTCGAGTTCGACACGCGACAGATAGGCATTGAGGTCTGATACTGCTTCACTTACGCCAATACGCGCCGACTCGAGAGCCTCATAGACAGATTGCAAGGCAGGATCATGGCGCAACAGTTGGTTAATACGTTGCACGGCTGTTGCGATTTGATGGTGCGCCGAACCTTCGCTTTCGTCGAGCGCAGCCAGCGCCTGCGCGGCTCCATCGATGAGGGCCTGTCCGTTCGCAAGGCGGGTGTGTTCAGAGGAGATGTCTTGCCATTCGGTTGGTCCGAGGCTCAGACGATCGAGTTCCGCTGTTTGCCATTCGAGCTTTTCGCGAGCGGCTGCAATGACGCTGGCGTCCTGTTCGCTTAGCGAGAGTTGTCGTTCGACTTTTCGCCAGGCTTTCCAGGCGTTCGTCACGTGTTGCCGAAGCGTCTGATGACCGCCATGTGCATCCAGCATATCGCGTTGGTTGTCCGGACGCAGCAGACTTTGGTGTGCATGCTGACCGTGGATGTCGACAAGATGTTCACCCACTTCACGCAATTGCGTGACGGTCGCTGTTGTACCGTTTATATAGGCGCGACTACGTCCTTGTGCGTCAATCACGCGGCGTAAAACGAGTTCGTCTCCGGCGTGCAGGTCATGCTCGTTGAGCCAGTGCTGGAGTTCGGGCGGTGTATCGAAAATCGCACTGACCTCGGCGCGTTCGGCGCCCTGGCGCAAAACAGAGACATCTGTGCGTTCCCCAAGCGTCAGCGCTAGCGCATCGATTAGTATGGATTTGCCTGCGCCGGTTTCGCCAGAGAACACGGTAAAACCAGACGCAAAATCAATATCAGCCTGGGTGACAATGACAAAGTCACGGATCTGCAGAGCACGCAGCATGGGCGCTAGTCCCCGTCGTTACCGGAGCGCGGCATGCGGTTCCAGTCGAGCTTGCGACGCAGTGTGGAAAAGAAGTTATAGCCGGCCGGATGCAAAAAGCGAATAGTATGTGGCGCACGCTGCACGACAATCCGATCGCCGGGCACTAAGTCAGACCAAGTCTGCATATCAAAATGCACGCTCGCGCCCGCATCGACACGGCCCATGGCCGTGAGTGTCATGTTCAAGACGCCGTCGGCCGGGACCACAATTGGGCGATTTGAGAGCGTTTGTGGTGCCACGGGAACGAGCACCATGGCGCTAATTTCAGGGTGCAAAATCGGGCCGGCAGACGATAAGGCATAGGCGGTGGAGCCCGTTGGGGTGGCGACGATTAGTCCGTCTGCACGTTGCGTGTACATATAAGTGCCGTCGATCTCGACCCGCACTTCAATCATGCCTCCACGACCTGCACGGTTCAGTACGACGTCATTGAGTGCAGTGGCGGTGTACATCTGTTGGTCACCGCGCCAAACCGTGGCGCTCAAAAGCATGCGCTTCTCAGTTTCGTAACGGCCTTGCAAAAGATCTGTGAGGGCAACCTGAGCCGCTTCGACTGGAATGTCTGTGATGAAGCCGAGACGGCCATGGTTGATGCCGACGACTGGCACATCAAAGGGAGCGAGGTGACGGGCTGCGCCAAGCATTGTCCCGTCTCCACCCATCACGATCGCGAGGCTGGCCTGCTGTCCAATTTGTGCAAACGTTGCAGTCGGGTACTCGCTGACGCCAGTGTGACGAGCCGTATCTGCCTCGACTAGCACTTTGCGGCCATCCTGCCCAAGCAGGGTCGCGATGGCACGCAGCGGAGCGTGGAGGCCCGAGTCCTGATATCTGCCAATAAGCGCGATGGTGGGAAAGTGCATGCGACCCCTGATCGTCGAAAAACTAACCGATTATAGGGTCGGTGAAGGTAAAATAGGGCAATCATGGATGATCGTGCCCGTACCCTTCTTAAAGCATTAATCGAACGCTATATCGACGACGGCCAACCCGTCGGCTCGCGTACGCTCTCCAAACTCTTTGACCTTTCCCCCGCGACCATCCGCAATGTGATGGCTGATCTCGAAGAGCTTGGCCTAATTCACAGTCCACATACCTCGGCAGGCCGGATTCCTACCCCACGCGGTTACCGGCTGTTTGTCGACACGATGCTCACTGCACAGCCCTTTGAGTTAGCTTCCACGGCCAATGTCCGAGAATTACAGTCGGCCTCTGATCCCTCACGTGCCGTCAACGCTGCAGCCTCCATGCTCTCGAGTTTGACGCAATTTGCCGGCGTAGTGTTGTCGCCGCGTCGTGCCCAGGTGTTTAGGCAGATCGAATTTATTCGTTTGTCAGAAAAACGGATTCTGCTGATTATTGTGACCCCCGATGGCGATGTGCAGAACCGTATTTTGTTGACGCCTCGGGACTACAGCAACACCGCACTCATTGAGGCCGCAAACTTCTTTAATCATAATTTTGCGGGCAAGTCCTTTGCGGAAGTGCGTCAAACCCTCTCGCATGACTTGGCGCGCCTACAAGAAGACATGTCTCGTCTGATGCAGGCGGCAGTCGAGGCAGGTGCTCAGGCCGCCGACGAAAGCGAAACGATGGTGATTTCGGGCGAGCGTAAATTGCTGGATGTCAATGAATTGGCCGGTGACATGGACCGCCTACGAAAAACGTTTTCTCTTTTTGAAAAGAAGACCGATCTCATGCAGTTGCTTGAGGTTTCGAGCCGTGCACAAGGCGTACAAATCTATATCGGGGGCGACTCCGAGCTCGTGCCGACCGAGGACTTGTCGGTGATTACTGCGCCCTACAGTATCGATGGCCACGTGATTGGCACACTGGGTGTGATTGGTCCCACCCGGATGGCCTATGAGCGTGTGATCCCCATCGTTGACATCACCGCGCGCTTGCTGTCGAGTGCGCTTAGCCACCACCCCTCCGAACGGTATTAGCATGCGATTTTGGCCTGAACCTAAGCGCGCACGCGCTGATGGCAAGCGTTTCCTCACTTGGCCGGAGCCCTTTGCGCGCGCGCGCGTGGGTGTGGTGTTGGTCAACCTCGGCACGCCCGAGGCGCCAACCGCCCCCGCAATCCGCAAATATTTGCGCGAGTTTCTCTCGGATCCACGCGTCATTGAGATCCCCAAGTTGCTATGGTGGCCTATTTTGAATGGCCCTATTTTGCTGGCACGTCCGCGTAAGTTAGCGCCGCGTTATCAAAGCATTTGGATGGAAGGCGGCTCGCCGCTCTTGGTTTATACGCAGCGTCAGACCGCCGGGGTGCAGCGCATCTTGTCAGAACGTGGGCTTGACGTGCAGGTTGAGACCGGTATGCGCTATGGCAAACCGTCCATACAGGACGCCATGCTCAAGCTGCGCGATAGCGGTTGTGAGCATATTTTGGTGGTGCCCATGTATCCCCAGTACGCTTCGAGCACGACGGCGACGGTCGTCGACGAAGCCACGCGTGTGGCGGGTCATCTGCGCAACCAGCCTGCTTTGCGGTTTATTAAGCGATTCCACACAGACCCAAGGTTTTTACAGCCATTAGCCGATAAGATTGCGGCGCTTTGGCAGGCGCAAGGTCGTCCGCAAAAGTTAGTGATGAGTTTTCACGGGTTGCCTCGCCAATGTGTGGATTTGGGTGACCCTTATTGCCGCGATAGTTATGAAACCGCTCGCGCGTTGGCGACGCTGCTTGGCTTAAATGATGACCAGTATTTAGTGACCTTCCAAAGTCGTTTTGGCCCAGCCAAGTGGCTTGAGCCATACACCGAGCCCACGCTAGAGAAGCTGGCTCAACAGGGTGTGACGGAGATTGATGTTGTTTGTCCCGGTTTCTTGGCAGATTGCTTGGAGACACTTGAAGAAATCAGCATTGAAGTGCGCGAGACCTTCCTGCATGCGGGGGGTAAGCAGTTTCGTTACATCCCTGCACTAAACGACGATCCGGCTTGGATGCTCGGCTTGGCCGATTTGGTGGAGTCCCAGTTGCAAGGCTGGCCGACTCACTTAGCTAAGTAATAATTTAACCCCAATGA
>JBILJY010000166.1:0-5726 GCA_044376975.1 Burkholderiaceae bacterium
TTTCCCATTCAGGGTGAGTCTATGATGGTTAGAAAGGATTGGCCTGAGTTCGTCACCTTAACCAACAAAGTGCTCGACAAATTAACTGAGCAAGAAAAGCAAAAGCTTAAAGAAAATTGGTTTTCAGTACGATTTGATTACGGTTATTGGCGTACTTTGGCAATTTACGCGTCCATCTTTGGCGCGATGCTATTGCTAGGACTCATCCTTTTTTGGTTTTGGAATAAAAGTCTGAAAAACGAAAAAGCACGAATACAAGCGCTATTAGACGAACGTGAGCGCATGGTTGGCTCACTTCTAAAGGCCAACAAGACCGCGGCTACTGGCGCATTATCGGCATCAATTGCTCACGAACTTAATCAACCGCTTGGGGCATCCAATCTCAATATCCAATTTCTTAAAATGAAATTGGAAAAAGGGGCTCTTAATCCTGAGTTGGGCAAAGAAATCTTGGATTCACTTGAGCAAGACAATATGAGGGCTGCGACGATTGTTAAATCCCTCAGATCAATCTTTACAGATGGCGAATCCAACACTCAAGCAGTTCAATTGGGCGACTTGATTTCAAGAGTCCTGGATATTGTTAAGCCTGAACTTAAGGGCGAGAATATTCAAATTCAACTTCGAGTGGATGATGATTTGGTGATCATGGTGAACCCATCTGAAATCGAGCAAGTCATATTAAATCTACTGAATAACGCAATTCAGGCGTTGGCTAAGTCAGGAACGCTCAAGCGTCGTATTGCTATAGAGGCTACTAAGGTTGATCAGGTCGTCCTTCTCAGTGTTTCTGACAATGGGCCAGGTGTGCCCATTGAATTCAAATCCCACCTATTTGAGCTCTTAAGTACAACCAAGCAGACTGGCATGGGTCTAGGACTATGGCTTTGTAAGCATATCGTCACTAGATACGGCGGCTCAATCCATCATGAAGATGCCGCAGGGGGCGGCGCAAAGCTTGTGATGGAGCTACCTTCAGTAGTCTAACTTTATAGAGCTTTTAACTCTTAGTGTCGTTTTAGACGACATTAGCAGACACTATGGTGGTTGACTGGAGGGATATGGCATCACAATCTGTGCGCACTGAAAAATTGCCCCCGCAAGATTCTGATTTCATAGATAAATTTGACCAGCACAAGGACGCACAATTTTTTAGACAAGTCGAGACTGGTGACTCAAGCCCTTGAAATCAAAGCGAAAGCGGTCTATCGGAGGATAATTGAAAATCCTTGTGTCGGTGGTTCGATTCCGCCCCGGGCCACCATCTGAAACTGAAAAAACCCCTGCGTTCGCGCTGGGGTTTTTGCTTTTGTGTGCTTGTAACTGGATTGCGCACACCTGACGCATTGAAACGATCAATTAAAAAGAAATCGCAACTCCTGCATTAGTCGATACTGCCCGTTCGCCATATACATCCCAGAGGCACGATAGATTGTGTTGTTTGTGAGGGATGTACTGTACATAAGCCGTGCGTAAGGTGTTGCTGTATTTTGTACCGTCATGTTTCGCTTGGTGTAGGCGATATTACCCTGGCCATCCACAGCAGTTGGAATATTGGCCGTCACATTGCCGGATAACAGGTAGGGCATAACCCCCGCATAAAAGCCGAGGTCACTTCGCTTAGTCCAATTCATCGCGCGATAGCCCACTTCTGCCCACGTGGCTATCATGTCACTGACGTTTGTTACCAGGCCAGGCTTAAAATCAGTTGAAACATGCATGAGACTAGCCGTTGCCGTAAAGCCGCTTGGGTGCCTAAAGCTGACGACATTATCAATAATATTTGCGCTATTAACAAAACCGAAGGTACCACTCATGCTTAAGAAAGGGTTGTTATTTAACGTCGTAAATTGTGTCCCGAAATTCCAATACCCTCTTTTATAGAGGCTGGGAATACCGGCAGTAAATTGCCTAGCCCCTTGTTGTGTTGGCATGAAATGTCGGCCTGCGCCACCGTCACCGCCAAATGATTTAATGGCAAGCGCGTCGACCCCCACTCTTACATTACTTGACGTGTTCACAGGCCCGTTGATCAAATATTCTGCATGAGACGTTAAGTAGTGTTGGTCTAATTGTTGTGTGTTTCGCTCGAACGCATTAAGGCCTAGCTGCGCCATCGGCTGCAAATCTATATTAAAGCTGCGCCCGAGACTATCCAGCCCGATAACGGAAAAGTCTCCTGTCCTGACTCCACTGATTCCGCCGTTTAGTGCGCGGATCGTCCGTCCTGAAAAGGGGATACCTAAGTCGCCGACTGGCCGCATCGCAGCATCCGAATCGATTACTGTAAAGCCGTTGTAAGTTGTCGAAGTGCTTTGGATTGCAGCCGCAACTTGTTGCTGAGTTAACCACGGCCACTTACCCTTGATCAATGATTCGATCCCCGCCGCACTGATTGTGCCGGTTGACCCTACTTCGCTTAAATAGGCAACACCTTGAAGGTTAAAACTCACTAGATACGTTTTACCGTTTGGCGCATTGACCATCGTGATGACGTTACCATTCGCACCAGTGCTGCCTTTGCCCGCTGCTGCTGCAGCAGCACCAAATTCGTTAAATACTTGCGTGAAGGCGGCCACGTATTGCCCGTTGGGTGCGCGCAACAAAAGCTGGGTGCCGTTTGACAGGCCAAATGTTTGTTGGGGCAGCAAAATATCTAGCAGCCCGTCGCCGTTCAGATCAACAAACCTAGGGTTGTAGCTCACAGGCATACTCGTGTTGTATCCAACCACGGTACTGTCCGTTACGTCGACAAAATTTCCACTACCATTATTTTTTAGAAATTGTATTTCACTGAACTGTGGCCACTGACCATTAGTCTTCCATGGTCGGCTCATCACAATGACATCTGGTCTGCCGTCACTATTAAAGTCAAAGTTCACTGCCCGTACATCGTGGCTGACACGTCGACCGCCTGCGAGGTTTTCACCAAATCCCGCCGCTGCCCACCTTGGCAGTTGGAACCGAGGAGTAGGAAGCACACCAATTTGCGGCGTGTCGACACCACCACCAACCATCGCAAAGCTATGAAGGGTGTTCCGCCCCCAATTGGGGCCCATGTCGGTGGCCACAAGCGCGACCGATCCATTTCCTAGAAAATCACCCGCCGCAATACTCGACGCCGTGTAAATTCCACTATTTGGGTTTCGTTGTACAAGGCTTGTGAATCCGTTGACTTTGTTGTTGATTGCAAAGGTCGTATTGGGTCCATAGTCAGCGATGATAATGTCTTTGAAGCCATCACCATTTAGGTCATACACCTCACTGCCATGGCCCCAAGCTTTTGACTCTATCGTGATCCGTTCAAAACGACCGCCTATATTTCGGTATAGCTGGCTATTGCCGGGTCCGGGTGCATCCCATCCGGCTGCAACGAACATATCTGTTCGTCCGGTATTGAAGAAGTCAGCGAACTGTACGCTTGGCTCAGTCCCAACTATCCGATTGATACCGCTTGGCATCCATTGCGCGGTTGTGTTGACTAAGTTGCCGCGGTCCCAGCTGAGAATACTGATCTGCGTACCCGTTGTATCACCAACGCTTTGTCGACCTAGAATAATCTGGTCACGGCTCCCAGGACTCAGTAAGTCCGCTTGATACACGCCACCTAACCGCCCAGCGTTGCCGTAGCTAGGTCCTTTATAGACATTTCCGAAGTTCTGATTCTTTTGTGCTGGGACTACATTCTCAGGCACGCTTTCTTGAGGGGGAGGCTCATAACCACCATCGGCTTTGGAAAACGTAAACGGGAGAAGCAGTAGTATAAAAAATACCGGTGCTTTGTTTATGTTCTTCATTGCATTAGCCTATAAAGTTGTGATGACGCTTTTCGAAAGCTAAGGAGCTCAAAATCATCCGCTAACTCACCTAAGGCTTCCATCGAATACACCCGCCTTAAACAAACTTAGGTTAGGCCAGAATTTAGGGTGATTGAGTCAAAAAGAATGCTCACGTTAATAAACTATCAGCTTAACAACTAAATTCAGTCATGAAACTGCAGTCATCTGTGCCGATACTTTCATAAAAGTGGCTCTCCTCAGCTCGTTATTTGCGCTTGTAGGTCCCCATTAGCTGCAGCCAGCTTCGATTGTAAGGAAGTCACTTCCGCCACCGAACGCAGCATCTGCGAAATAACAAGCCCTGGTCGATTCCGCCCCGGGCCACCATCTGAAACTGAAAAAACCCTGTGCCTTAGGACGCCAAGCGAGGCGAGGCTTACACGAGAAAATCAGTGTTTTCCCGAGGATTATGTGCTCAGAAGCATTGACCCTGCATAATCTTAAGATCCTAATCGTCGGAGTCCCCTATGCCAAGAGCGAAGAAAACATGGGCAGAAAAGATGAGGGCAAAACCGCCTTATCACGTCATCCTCGAGAAGAATTTTGCGGGAATCCCAAAAGGCTCAAAGCTGCACATTTCATGTCCATTCGAGATCGCTGCTGAACTGAAGACCATCACACCGGGTTCCATCATTTCCATCCAAACTTTCAGGCGCAGATTGGCTGAGAAGAACAACTGCGATGCCACCTGTCCTGTATCTACATCCTTTTTTCTTAGAATCGTGGCGGAGCACACTTGGGAAGAATTCAATCGGACCGGTAGCACGCAAGATCTGGCACCGTTTTGGCGGGTGGTCGAATCAAGTTCGCCAATGGCCAAAAAACTGAATTTTGACTCTGCGTGGATTGACTTACAGCAGGAGCTTGAGAAACAGAACGGTCAGTAGTGGCATCACAGCAAACTTGCAACGAATTGTTAGCCCAGTGAGGAGTGGAAACATTTTCCACATCAGATCTTCTATGAGATCTCTAAACGCGAAAAATAAATTGCGCTTATCGTTTGTCCTAATATTATCGTTTGTCCTAATAATTAGCAGCCAATAAAATAGCATTATGAACAAGTCAACGAATCTGGCCTAAGATCTAGCGAGCGAGGCGAATGAATTTTTCTGCGCTAACTTTAGCGAGTCCCGCGATTATCACGCACTTACTATTTGCCATATTGGCATTCGGTCTTGGTGCTATTCAACTTGTCAGCACCAAGGGCACACGCGCTCACAGGTTGCTAGGGTATATCTGGGTCGTAGCTATGATCATTATTTGCGTGACATCCTTCAGCATTAAAGAAGTCATGCCCACTGGAAGATTTGGCGGCTTTTCTCCCATACATCTTTTGAGTATCTTTGCTTTAGTTCAGCTAGCAAGGGGTATCTATTTCGCAAAAATAAGGGATATTAAGAGGCATCGTCAATGCATGCAGTACACCTATATTGGAGGGCTCGTCATTGCTGGAGCTTTTACATTTATGCCTGGGCGTTTGCTCTTCAAAGTGATGATCGAGCCTTGGTTATAAGACTAGACATCCTCAGGCGCGGTTCGATCTCGCCCCGGGGCACCACTGAGACTGAAAAACCCCTGCGTTCGCGCTGGGGTTTTTGCGTTTCTGGTTCTGTGATGTCGTTTAAAACGACATTCATCTAGAATGTTGTGATGACAAAAGAAACCAAAGGAATGTTGATCGGCTTTATTGGAGTGGCCATATTTAGCCTCACCTTGCCTTTCACTCGCATTGCGGTTCAGGAGATGACACCTTTTTATGTGTCATTTGGTAGAGCTGTTATTGCTGGCGTATGTGGCGCGCTATTGTTGTTGCTAACCAAGTCGCCATTACCAACAAAATCCCAATTTAAAAAACTCCTAATCACCGCATTTGGTGTGGTGTATGGG
>JBILJY010000022.1:0-20180 GCA_044376975.1 Burkholderiaceae bacterium
CGATATCAGCAATAGTTGAGTCCTCGGTTTCACCGGAGCGATGCGACACCACCGCGGTATAGCCTGCGCGCTTAGCCATTTCAATCGCTGCAAACGTTTCCGTCAAGGTGCCGATTTGGTTGATCTTGATCAGAATAGAGTTCGCAATCTTCTGGTCGATCCCTTGCTTCAAAATCTTGGTGTTAGTCACGAACAAGTCATCACCAACTAGCTGCACCTTACGACCAAGCTGCTCTGTCAGATGCTTCCAACCGTCCCAATCGTTTTCGGCCATGCCATCTTCGATCGAGATAATGGGATACTTGTCACACCATGTCGCCAAGAGACTGGTGAGATCCTTGGAAGACAAAGAAATTCCACCTTCGCCGTGCAACGTGTACTTGCCGTCCTTATAGAACTCAGACGCAGCGCAATCCAGACCCAAGGCAATTTGCGTACCTGGCTCGTATCCAGCGCTTTCAATCGCACGCAAAATCAGTTGAATCGCGGCTTCGTGATTCGGGACGTTTGGCGCAAAGCCGCCCTCGTCACCCACGGCGGTGGACATGCCTTGATCGTTAATAATCTTCTTGAGTGCGTGAAAAGTTTCCGCCCCCATGCGCAGTGCTTCACGGAAACTTGTTGCGCCAATTGGCAAAATCATCAGCTCTTGCATATCGAGCGTGTTGTTGGCGTGCGCTCCACCGTTGATGACGTTCATCATCGGCACAGGCATGCTCATCGGGCCACTGCCACCAAAATACCGATACAAAGACAAACCTGACTCATCCGCAGCTGCGCGGGCAACAGCCATGCTGGCCGCCAAAATAGCATTAGCACCCAAGCGTGACTTACCTTCGGTACCGTCCAACTCAATCAAGGTGCGATCAAGGAAGGTCTGCTCCTGGGCATCCAAGCCCATTAACGCCTCAGACACTTCTGTATTGAGATTTTCAACCGCGCGCAAGACGCCCTTGCCGAGGTAGCGCGATTTATCACCATCACGCAATTCGATCGCCTCACGACTACCAGTCGACGCGCCGGATGGCACTGCCGCACGGCCCATCGCACCCGACTCAAGCAGCACATCGCACTCAACAGTGGGGTTGCCGCGCGAATCAAGAATTTCACGACCGATGATGTCTACGATTGCACTCATTTCTCTAGTTCCTGAAAGATAAAAATATTCAATAGTTTTGCAAATAAATATTGACGATCAGCTTTAAGCGAACTGAGTCTCCAGAAAGCCATTGCGCTTCACAACGCGGTCAATATCAAGTAGTGTCTCTAGCAGCACTTTCATTTGCCCGAGAGGCACCGCATTAGGACCATCGGACAGGGCTTTCGCAGGATCGGGATGTGTTTCCATAAACAGACCGCTCACACCAGCAGCCACCGCGGCTCGGGCTAACACGGGCACAAACTCTCGTTGTCCGCCGGACGAAGTACCTTGCCCACCTGGCAACTGAACCGAATGCGTGGCATCAAACACAACAGGGCACTGTGTCTCGCGCATGATGGCCAATGAACGCATGTCCGAAACCAGATTGTTGTACCCGAACGAAACTCCACGTTCGCACACCATGATGTCCTCAGGGACTCCAGCCGCGCGTGCAGCGTGTCGCGCCTTGTTAACGACTTGCACCATGTCATGTGGCGCAAGGAATTGTCCCTTTTTGATATTGACTGGCTTGCCACTCGCAGCACAGGCCTCGATGAAATCAGTTTGTCTGCACAAGAAGGCTGGCGTCTGCAAGACATCAACAGCGGCGGCGACCGCTTTCACCTGGTCTTTATCGTGCACATCTGTCAGGACCGGGACCTTCAAGCTTGCGCGGACATCGGCAAGAATCTGCAAGCCTTCGTCCATACCCGGACCACGATACGACGTGCCCGAACTACGGTTGGCTTTGTCAAACGAACTTTTATAAATAAACGGAATACCTAAAGCGGCTGTGATTTCTAACAACTGCCCCGCCGTATCGAACGCCATCTGGCGAGACTCGATCACACAGGGACCTGCGATCAGAAAAAAAGGCTTCTCTAGGCCGATTTCAAATCCGCACAGCTTCATCAGGACCCTTTGCGTTGTGTCTGATGCGCCAAGCCCGCCTGAATGTAGCTCGTGAACAGCGGGTGACCGTCGCGCGGTGTTGAGGTGAACTCTGGATGAAACTGCACACCCACAAACCAGGGATGGTTTGGCAGCTCCATCATCTCTGGTAGATTTTCAGTTGGCGTACGAGCACTAATGACTAGACCGGCTTCTTCTAAGCGCGGCACATAGACATTGTTGACCTCGTAACGATGGCGGTGGCGCTCGTTGACTTGGGGGCCATAGATCTTACTGGCTAACGTGCCGGCCTTAACCGGACATTTTTGCGAGCCCTTACGCATCGTGCCACCCAAATCGGATTGCTCGTCACGCTTTTCAATGCGCCCTTCTCGGTCAAGCCACTCCGTAATCAACGCAACCACTGGATGGGGCGAAACGGCATCGAACTCCGTGCTGTTGGCATCTGTCAAACCAGCAACATGGCGGGCAAACTCAATCACGGCCAACTGCATACCTAGACAAATACCAAGATAGGGGACGTTGTACTCACGCGCATAACGTATGGCAGCAATCTTGCCCTCTGTACCACGCTTGCCGAACCCACCTGGCACCAAAATGGCATCAAACGGCTTGAGCACGCTCACACCGTGTTGTTCGATATTTTCTGAATCGATGTACTCAACATTGACGCGCGACTTGGTGTGAATGCCAGCGTGGATCAACGCCTCAGTCAAAGACTTGTAGGATTCGGTCAGGTCAACGTACTTGCCCACCATTGCAATGCGCACTTCACGCTCGGGATGCTCAAGCGAATAGACCAACTTGTCCCACATCGACAGATCGGCAGCCGGCGGATTTAAATTAAGCGCTTCGCAAATAAGGTTGTCGAGCCCCTGCTTGTGCAGCATGGAGGGGATTTTATAAATGGAATCTGAATCCCAAACTGAAATCACTGCGTCTAGCGGCACATTCGAAAACAACGAAATCTTGGCACGCTCTTCGTCGGGGATCGGGCGGTCTGCGCGGCACAGCAACGCATTAGGAATGATGCCGATTTCACGCAGTTTTTGCACAGAGTGCTGTGTAGGCTTGGTTTTCAGTTCGCCCGCCGACGCAATAAAGGGCACCAACGTCAAGTGAATAAAAGCGGCGTTGTTACGACCAAGTCGCAAGCTCATTTGGCGCGCGGCCTCTAGAAAAGGCAACGACTCAATATCGCCTACCGTGCCACCGATTTCAACGATTGCGACATCCGTTGCACCGTCCCACGACTGCTCGGCACCTCGTGTAATGAAGTCTTGGATTTCATTGGTGATGTGGGGGATGACCTGCACGGTCTTGCCGAGATAATCGCCGCGACGCTCTTTACGGAGAACGGACTCGTAAATTTGGCCCGTTGTAAAGTTATTGACCTTGCGCATCTTGGACGAAATGAATCGCTCATAGTGGCCAAGGTCTAGATCAGTTTCTGCGCCGTCTTCGGTGACAAACACCTCGCCGTGCTGAAACGGGCTCATGGTGCCCGGATCGACGTTAATGTAGGGATCAAGTTTGAGCAGAGTTACCTGCAAGCCACGCGATTCGAGGATGGCGGCCAAAGACGCGGCGGCAATGCCCTTGCCTAACGAGGACACCACACCACCTGTGACAAATACGAATTTGGTCATGTGATCAACGCCCTGTTTAATGGAGCGCATGCAGGAAATTTGAATTATACCCGCCCCAAAGGCTGTGTGCGCTGCAGCAACCAATTGAGGGCAGCACCAGAGACTTTGGGTGCAAGCCGGCGTTGGACTTCCGCATGGTAGGCGTCTAACCAGGTCACCTCATCAGGCCGCATTTCAGCCAAATCAATACACCGCGTGTCGATCGGACATAGGGTCAACGTCTCGAATTGCAAAAACTCTCCAAACTCAGACGCTCCGGCCTCTTGATTACAGACCAGATTTTCGATACGAATCCCCCAACGGCCCGGGCGGTAGAGACCTGGCTCATTAGATGTGATCATGCCGGGTTGCATCGCTGTGTGCGGGGCGGGCGCGGCGCGGTAAGAAATCACTTGAGGACCTTCGTGGACATTTAAGTAATAGCCCACGCCGTGTCCCGTCCCGTGGCCGTATTCAACCAATCTTTCCCAAAGCGGCGCCCGTGCCACGGCATCGAGCATCGGAGAAGCGATGCCCCTTGGAAAGCGCAGCCGCGACAAGGCAATCATCGCCTTGAGCACAGCGGTGTAATCCGCCTTTTGTTCTGGACTTACCTGACCGACCGGTACGACCCGAGTGATATCTGTGGTACCACCAAGGTACTGCCCTCCAGAGTCAATAAGCAACAGCCCATTGCCTTGGATGCGCGCATAGGATTGAGTGGTCGCACGGTAGTGCGGCATTGCACCGTTGGCATTAAACGCGGCAATGGTGCCAAAACTGCGCGACACAAAGCCTGATTGTTGCGCTCTTAAGTCGGTCAAACGCTCATCTATCATCAGTTCGTTGAGCTCGGCGCCTTCAGCTCGATCAATTGCTTGCTCGAGCCATGCAAAAAAAGCACATAGTGCGGCACCATCTTGCTCCATCACGCGACGCACATGACCTAGTTCGTGCTCAGTTTTTTGCGACTTAAAGAAGGTGCTTGGGTTAATTGCACGAGCCGTATTCGCCACAATTCGATCGATCAATGCACAAGTGGTGCGCGCCGGATCGAACAGAACCGTATCTGTAAGTGCAAGCTTTGACAGTTCACTACCGGCCGAATCATAGGGACGAACTTCAACACCATCGGCAGCTAGGGTACGCGCTAAGGTGCTATCCACCTTTCCAGGCAATACATAGAGAGTCACACCCTCCAGGCCGACAAGAACATGTGCAAGGAAAACCGGATTAAACGAAACATCGCTGCCTCGCAGATTCAAAAGCCAAGCGATATCGTCGAGTGTTGACAGCACATGCCATTGCGCACCTTTTTCTTGCATGACAGCGCGGACACGCGAAAGCTTTTCACGGCGCGACTGACCTGCGATTTCAACAGGTAAATCACGAATCGGCGTACTTGGTAAGGCGGGTCGCGCAGTCCAACACTGACCGGGTAAATCTTGATCAATCACAAGTTTGATCTGACGCGAGGCGAAGGCAGTCAAGAGTGCTTCGCGTGCCATGAGCCCAAGCGCCCGCCCGTCGACGGCCACAACAGCGCCGACGGGAAGCTGTTCGGCGAGCCACTGCGTGTGTGCCGGATCCGTTGCCACACCGATTTTCATGAGTGTGACCGGTGAGCCGGCAAGCTCGGCCTCAGCCTGCACCCAGTAACGACTGTCAACCCAAAGCCCAGCAAATGTATCTGTGACAACTACCGTTCCGACCGAGCCTGTAAACCCTGTTAGCCAAGGCCTAAGTTGCCAATAATCGGGCAAGTATTCTGACAGATGCGGGTCAGCAGAGGGTATAAGGCAAGCCTGTACACCGGCCGCCCGCATGGCGGCTCTTAGCGCGACGAGGGGGCCAACAGTGTTGTCATTCATATTTTCCTACTTAGAAAATTTCGCACGTAAGAAAGCGATAATGCCTGGCAAAATTGAGAGGAAGATAATGAACAGGATGACCAAGGTCAGATTGTCGCGGACAAAGGGAAGATTCCCAAACCAATAGCCGGCAACCGTCAGTGATACAACCCAGATGATGGCGCCCGTCACATTAAAAAACACAAACTTTTTTGGATCGTACTTAGCGAAGCCTGCAACGAAAGGAGCCAGGGTGCGGGCAAAGGGAATAAAGCGGGCAATGATCACTGTTTGACCGCCATAGCGATCATAGAAACCTTGCGTGTAGGCCAGATGCTTTGGATTGACTAAATTAGTCCTCTCAATCAGGGCGGCCCCGAACCAACGACCCACCGCATAATTCACTGCGTCGCCGACGATTGCCGCAGTTGTCAACAGCGCAATCAACAAGTAGATATCCATCTTTCCCATCGCGCAAATTGCACCGGCGACAAACAATAACGAGTCGCCTGGCAAAAATGGCATAAACACCAAACCAGTTTCGGCAAAAATAATAGCGACCAAAAGGACATAAATCCAAACACCGTAGTTCTCAATGAACTGCAGCATTGTCTTGTCAATGTGCAGCAACAAATTTAGCAAACTGGTGAAGAGGTCCATCTCTAAGTCCTAGGTGTGCGAATCGTGGCGTGGATTGTAGCGAAACCTCAAGTTACATCCACGATACGCCACCGAGTCTTGGGGATAAATCAAACGGCAGACACATCTAACTTGGCCGCCGTCTTGGATTTAATCTCGTCGACCGTGACCCCGGGCGCAAGCTCAAGCAACTTCAAGCCGTTAGGCGTCACTTCCATGACGCCAAGGTCGGTAATGACCATATCAATCACACCAACGCCAGTCAGCGGCAACGTGCACTTGGGTAGTAATTTCAAATCAACCGTACCGTCTTTTTTGTGCGCGACGTGCTCCATCAGCACAATTACGCGACCCACGCCCGCAACTAAGTCCATGGCGCCGCCCATACCCTTGACCATTTTGCCTGGGATCATCCAGTTCGCCAGATCGCCCTGCTCGGACACCTGCATGGCGCCAAGAATGGCTAGGTTGATTTTTCCACCACGGATCATTGCAAACGAATCCGCTGACGAAAAAATTGACGAACCGGGCAACGTTGTGACTGTTTGCTTGCCGGCGTTAATCAAATCTGGGTCCACTTCGTTCTCAAGCGGAAACTGGCCGATACCGAGCAAGCCGTTCTCGGACTGCAACCATACTTCGATGCCTTTTGGTACATGATTGGCCACCAAGGTCGGTAGACCAATACCAAGATTGACGTAATAGCCATCTTTGAGTTCGCGCGCTGCGCGCGCAGCCATCTCATCACGAGTCCATGCCATGATTTTTCTCCTTAGCTCGCTGCGCGAACAGTACGTTGTTCGATGCGTTTCTCGGGTGTCGCATTAATCACAATACGATGCACGTAAATGCCTGGCAGATGAATATTCTCCGGCTCAAGCGTACCGTTTTCAACGATCTTCTCAACCTCGACGACCGTAATTTTTCCAGCCATCGCAACAGGTGGATTGAAGTTGCGCGCTGTTTTGCTAAAAATTAGATTGCCACTGCGGTCAGCGATATACGCTTTCACCAGCGAAACTTCTGGGACCAGCGCGCGTTCCATGATGTATTGCTCACCCTCAAACTCGCGAATTTCTTTGCCGTCAGCCACAATCGTGCCAACACCCGTCTTTGTAAAAAAAGCAGGAATTCCAGCCCCGCCCGCACGCAAGCGTTCGGCCAAGGTACCTTGGGGCGTGAATTCGAGCTCGAGTTCACCCGCCAAGTATTGACGCTCAAACTCTTTGTTTTCTCCGACGTAGGAGGCAATCATCCGGCGCACTTGCCGCGTCTGCAACAACATTCCCAGACCAAAGCCATCAACGCCCGCATTGTTGCTGATACAGGTAAGATCTTTGGTGCCCAGATCACGCACTGCTTCAATCAGTGCTTCGGGAATTCCGCAGAGGCCAAAACCGCCTACTGCAATGGTTTGACCATCCTTAAGAATCCCGGTGAGCGCCTCTTTGGCGCTTGGATATAGCTTGTTCATGCAAACCGCTCCTTGGTTATCGCTTAAACGAGATTATCGACGATTTATTGACCTTGCCAACGCCTGAAGGATCTCAGGTGGCCAGGGGTGAGATTTGCCCGACTCAAAGTCCATCAGCACCATGACCGACTTGCCTTGGGCGCACAACTCAAGCTCGTCGCCTTGGACAACTGACAAATCGACGGCATGCTCCATACTGGACCGCCCAATACTCACCACCCGATGGCTCACACGGATCGTGGCGGGATAAGTAATGGGCTTTTTGAAGTCACACGAACAATGCACCACCACGGGATTGAGCCGCGCCGACTGAACCATCCCCCCTTCATAGAACATCCTGATCCGCCCCTCTTCCATATATCGGAAATAGTTCGCGTTGTTGAGGTGGTTTAACGGATCGGCATCTGCCCAACGCATGGGCACGTCCATATCAAAGATATCGCCAACAGCGAGGGTCGGTCCGTCTAAAACAGCCACGGGATTCTCCGCAAGAAATGCAAAAGGGTTGCTTCGGCTCTTTGCAAGACCAAGACAGTAAAAGTCCATCAGCCGTGCAATACAATCGAACGATTGAACATCATACCTTCTAAGCAGGGAGACTCTTATGTCCGCACGTGAATCGATGGAATATGACGTTGTTGTGGTCGGCGGTGGGCCCGCCGGTCTGGCAACCGCCATCAGGCTCAAACAATTGGCTGCCGAGCGCGACCATGAAGTCTCGGTGTGCGTACTTGAAAAAGGTAGCGAAATTGGCGCGCACATCCTGTCTGGCGCGATCATGGATCCGATCGCACTGACCGAACTGATTCCAGACTGGAAAGAAAAAGGGGCTCCGCTCGACACAGCAGTGACTGAGGACGAATTTTTGTTTTTGTCCCCCACTGGCTCGCACAAAACACCGGAGTGGCTACTCCCCGAGTGCTTTCAGAATCACGGCAACTATATCGTCAGTCTTGGCAACGTAGCGCGGTGGTTAGGCGAACAGGCCGAGGCGCTAGGCGTAGAGATCTTCCCAGGCTTTGCCGCAGCCGAAGTCTTGTACGACGACAAAGGCGCGGTGCGCGGTGTCGCTACGGGCAACATGGGTGTTGGCCGCGACGGTCAGCCAACCGACCAGTTCCAACAAGGCATGGAGTTACTCGCGAAGTACACCGTCTTTGCCGAAGGTGCGCGTGGACAGCTCGGTCGCGAACTCATCGCCAAATTCAAGCTTGACGAAGGCCGTGATCCACAGGCCTACGGTATTGGCATCAAAGAACTTTGGGAAATCGATCCGGCCAAGTCCAAGCCTGGTCTTGTCGTGCATACCGCCGGCTGGCCGCTGGATTCCGATACATATGGCGGCTCCTTCCTGTACCACCTGAACAACAATCAGGTCGCCGTGGGTATGGTGGTGGGACTTGATTACGCCAACCCCTGGATCTCCCCTTTTGAAGAATTCCAGCGCTACAAAACACACCCAGCGATTCGTGGCACCTTCGAAGGCGGTAAACGTCTCGCCTACGGAGCCCGCGCCATCACCGCTGGGGGTCTGCTTTCCTTGCCTAAGCTGATTTTTCCGGGCGGTGCGCTGGTGGGTTGCGAGGCCGGCTTCCTGAATGCCTCTCGCATCAAGGGCAGCCACGCTGCAATCAAGTCAGGCATGATGGTTGCGCAAGCTGCTTTCGATGCACTGGTCGCGGAACGCAGCCACGACGAGCTGCCCGCCTACCCGGCCGCCTTTGAGTCTTCATGGCTGCACACTGAACTGAACAAAGCGCGCAATTTTAAACAATGGTTTAAGAAGGGTCGCGCCGTCGGTACTGTGATGACTGGAATCGAGCAATGGCTATTGAAAGGGAATATTCCTTGGACGATCCATCGCACCAAACGCGATCACGAATGCCTGCAGCCAGCTGATCAGTGCCCGCGCATTGAGTACCCAAAACCCGATGGTGTTTTGACCTTCGATCGCTTGAGCTCGGTGTTTATTTCTAATACTAACCATGAAGAAAATCAGCCGATTCATCTGACCCTAAAAGATGCCTCGGTACCGGTCTCAATCAATCTTGCAAAATACGGTGGGCCAGAATCCCGTTACTGCCCAGCAGGCGTCTACGAATACATCAAGGATGATCAGGGTGCCGATAAACTGCAGATCAACGCACAGAACTGTGTGCATTGCAAAACGTGCGACATCAAAGACCCCACACAAAACATCGTGTGGGTCGCCCCACAAGGTGGCGAAGGGCCGGTCTACACCGGCATGTAATCACGCTATCACTTTCCACTGCGAGCAAACGCCATGAGCACACGACCACAAGCAGTTCCGACTAAACAAATCGACAATGAGCGCGTGATTGTGACCGAATGGCGCTTTGCCCCTGGCGCCGAAACAGGCTGGCACACCCACGGCCACGACTACGTGGTCGTACCGATTGCAAATGGACTGTTGCACTTGGAAACCCCTGAGGGCCTCAAAGAGTTTCCGCTTAAACTTGGACAGTCCTACACGCGTGGGGCGGGCGTGCACCACAATGTGATTAACGCCAGCGCACACGAAGTCGCCTTCATCGAAATCGAAGTGCGTTAAAGCTCCCCGTTACTGCACAAGAGGAAACCTGCCATGCTCGATCCACAAGCCAAAGCCTTGATTAATCTCGTTGCAGAAAAAGGGATTCCTCCGATGCATGCCTCGCCGCCCGTTGAGGCGCGACAGTTTTACCGCGAGCGTCGTTTCTTTAGTCAGCCCGAACCGCCTGAAGTCGCAGAAAGCAAAGACATTCAAGTCCCTGGGCCACTGGGTCCGATCCCGGTCCGCGTGATTCGTCCAATCGGCAGCAAAGCCGACGCGATCTTGCCCGCTCTGGTGTACTACCACGGTGGTGGTCACGTGATTGGCGATCTCGATACGCACGACACACTGTGTCGATCGTTAGCAAATCTGGCTGGTTGCTCCGTGCTGTCGATTGACTATCGGATGGGACCAGAACACGTGATGCCTGCCGCTTCCGATGATTGCGTCGCCGCCACCAAGTGGATACACAGCCACGCTGCAACTTTAAAGATTGACCCAACGCGCATTGCGATTGGCGGGGATAGTGCAGGCGGGCACTTGGCTGCGGTGGTAGCCTTAACACTCAAACAAGACAACGGGTTTAAGCCAGTGCTACAGCTATTGCTGTATCCCGTTACCGACGCCAGCCAAGAGCGCGAATCGATGCGCACGAATGGCGAAGGCTACTTGCTGACGCGCGAGACCATGGTTTATTTTTTCGGGCACTACATGCCTGAACAATGGATGCGTAAAGATTGGCGTGGGTCGCCGATGCTGGCCAAAGACCACAGCGGCCTGCCGCCCGCCATGGTGATCACCGCGGGCTACGACCCTTTGCACGACGAAGGCCGAGACTACGCTGACAAACTATCTGCCGCAGGTGTACCCACACAATACATTTGTTTTGCGAGACAAATCCACGGCTTTATCCCAATGGGGCGGATCATCGACGAGGCCAACACCGCCGTCAAACTCTGCGCCCAAACCCTCAGGGATCACTTTTAGCTGTCTGAGCTTCATTTGTCATCACAAAGGCCATCCGTAGTTTCCACAACGGATATCCTGATTCAAAATTAACCTCCTTGTGCACCCAACTCGTCAGACTGACGGGCTCGGTGCACTTTTGCTTTGCACACGCCAACACAACCTTAATCGGTGGCCGCTGTGCGGAAATTGATGCACCAATAACGTCCCATTGGATTACAATCAATTTTGCAAACAGTTGTAGAACTGCCCGAGTTTATTCGTCGCGCAACCAAAATATTGTCCGTAACTGACAGAGAAGAGATCGTCGCATTTATTGCGTTGAATCCCCTGTCAGGCGCATTGATTCAAGAAACAGGCGGGCTTCGAAAACTTCGATGGGCCAGGGCGGGGCATGGAAAACGTTCTGGTGCACGAGTGGTTTATTACTTCCACAACGATACGATGCCACTGTACCTCTTGACGGTTTTTGCGAAAGGAGAGCGAGAGAATATGTCCAAAGCGCAGCGAAATGAACTAGCAAAGCTGACGACCGTTTTAGTGCAAACATGGAAAAGGAAACAGCATTGAAAGCAGCCCATCGCAGCATCGAGCGCAGCCTGAAGCAGGCTATCAATCACGCATCGGGAAACACGGCAGGCGCGGTCGTATATCGCCCCCGACCAATCGATGTGAAGGCTTTACGCCAAAAAATTGGAATGACTCAACTCGAGTTTGCGGCGCGATTCGGCTTTTCCGCTGCGACTCTGCGCCACTGGGAGCGCGGTGACCGCGTTCCGCACGGCCCCGCACGCGTGCTCCTCAATGTGATCGAGCACAATCCCAAGGCGGTGATGGCCGCCTTGGCAGCGTGATCACTTCTTAAACGCAACAACCTCTTGACGTTGTTCGCCCAGACCATCGATGCCTAGCGTCATGACGTCGCCCGCCTTGAGGTAACGTGGGTTGGGTTTAACACCCATACCCACGCCTGGAGGCGTACCAGTAGTGATGATGTCACCTGGCATTAGGGTCATGAACTCGCTGACATAGCTGACAATCGTCTGCACATCAAAAATCATGGTCTTGGTGGTGCCCGTCTGGAAACGTTTACCGTTTACATCCAACCACATACCTAGTTTCTGCGGGTCTTTGATTTCATCAGCGGTCACCAGCCAAGGACCAACTGGGCCGAACGTGTCGCAACCCTTGCCCTTGTCCCACGTGCCGCCGCGCTCGAGCTGATATTCACGCTCTGACACATCATTGATCAGGCAATAGCCAGCAACGTGCTTGAGCGCGTCTTTCTTCGTGACATAACGTGCTTTCTTGCCAATCACTACGCCGAGCTCAACTTCCCAATCGGATTTCTTTGAACCCTTGGGTAACATCACTGGGTCATTGGGGCCGCTCAGACTGGTGTCCGCTTTAAAGAAAATGATGGGCTCTTTGGGACAAGGCATGCCAGCTTCTGCAGCGTGATCAGAATAGTTCAGACCGATCGCTAAAAACTTGCCCACATCGGCAAGCGGAACGCCATACCGTGGCTTGCCTTTTACCAAGGGCAAGGTGCTCGTCTTGATTTTGGCAAGCTTGGCCAACGCTGCGCTAGACAGCTGTGCCGAAGTGATATCAGGCACGACGCCCGACAGATCACGCAACCTACCTTCTTTGTCGATCAGGCCGGGTTTTTCTTTACCTTTGGCGCCATAGCGTACGAGTTTCATTGCTTCTCCTTGGATGAAGCGCTGAATTTAACAGCTATCACGGCGTGTAATCAATATGTTGCGCGACCGCCAGAAATATCAAACGCGGCGCCCGTTGAGAAGCTGCACGCATCTGACGATAGCCACATTACCAAATGAGCGATTTCTTCGACGCTGCCAAAACGATTCATGGGAATCTTGGACAGCATGAAATCAATATGTTGTTGCGTCATCTGATCAAACATGCCAGTGCGCACCGCCGCCGGCGTAATGCAGTTCACCGTGATGCCTGTGAGGGCAAGCTCTTTGCCTAAAGACTTGGTCAAACCAATGACTGCGGCTTTCGAAGCGCTATACGCCGACGCATTAGGGTTGCCTTCTTTGCCAGCGACCGAAGCGATGTTGACGATTCGCCCTATCCCGTGACCCTGGCCAGCCACCTTCATGACAGGAACCACAGCCTGACACGCCAGCAAGGTACCGCGCACATTGATTGCAAACACACGATCCCATTCGCTAAGGGGATAATCGACTACCGTCACATTTGGGCCAGTGATACCGGCGCTATTGAGCAATATATCGATATGGGAGCAATAGTTTGTGGAAGCAGCGAGTGCCTGGGCAACAGAGGCCTCGTCAGATACATCCACCTGAACCGTGTGCACCTTTGAGCCATGCAAAGCCTGCGCGACCTGCAGCGCTTGCGGGTCGCGATCCCAAATCGAAACGCGCGCACCTGCGGCAAGAAACTGCTCAACGCAAGCGTGGCCAATGCCCGCAGCACCACCCGTCACAACAGCGTGTTTGCCACTAAAGTCATAGCGCACTGTGTTTGTCATCACACTTCCTCGTTATCAGCGATCCCGAGGATGATCACTACAGGTAGCGGCCTCCTGCACCAATCGCTACGGTGATCAAACCAAGAATCAAATTTGTAAACATTAGGGGGCGTATCTTGGCGAGTGCCAGGCCGCCGGTTGGCCAATCTTTTGCAGCCACAGCAGATTTAAGCATACGAAAGGGTCCGCCGTAGATGTAAGCAAAGATCGCGGTCATGATCACAGCGATTAACAACATCGTATGAACATGCCACCCGAGCTTGCCGAAATTGCCTAAAAAGTGAATCAACCCGAAACCAGAAATGAACAGCACGAGGATTGCACCCTTCACCCAGATAAAAAAACGACCAAAAACACCACTCATGAGGGTCAGGCGCTCTGGCGGCTGCAAAACGCTTGCCGCAGTCGGACGCAGTGCAGTGTGCGCAAAAAACATCCCACCGACCCAAACTAGGGCCGCTAACAAATGCAACACCACCAATGAGGCCATCAACATTGCAATCTCCATACCCAAATTTACTGTGTCTTAGAAATCCACATGGATTCCAAAACGCAAGATGGCCTAGAGTCTACCGCGCACTTATCGTTCAGGTTTAAAAATCGGGCAAATCTTAGGGCTATTAAAAAAGGGCCCAAAGGCCCCTTTTTATGAAAGCAAGATAACCCGAAGTCGCTTAGACCGGCTTGGATAACTGATCGAGAATCGCCGGGTTTTCTAACGTCGAGACGTCCTGTGTCACGACCTCGCCCTTCGCGACGACACGCAACAAGCGACGCATGATTTTTCCGGAGCGCGTCTTGGGCAGGTTATCGCCGAAACGAATCTCTTTAGGCTTGGCAATCGGACCAATCTCTTTAGCCACCCAGTCGCGCAACTGCTTACCGATTGCGACTGCCTCATCACCCTCAGGCCGACTGCGCTTGAGCACAACAAAAGCAACCACCGCTTCGCCTGTGGTTGCGTCTGGACGCCCTACTACTGCAGCCTCCGCAACCATCTCGTGTGCGACCAAGGCGGACTCGACCTCCATCGTGCCAAGACGATGGCCAGAGACGTTCAGCACATCATCAATACGCCCCATGATCCAGAAACAACCATCCTTGTCACATTGCGCACCATCACCAGCCAAGTAATAACCACGCAACTCGGGGGGAAAGTAGCTCTTCACAAAACGATCTGGATCTCCCCAGATGTTGCGGATCATGGAGGGCCAAGGACGCTTAATTACCAAAAAGCCACCATGTCCTGCTTCGACATCGCCACCGAGCTCATCCACGATTGCTGCCGTAATGCCAGGCAAACGTGTCGTGCACGAGCCGGGCTTGAGTGGCGTCGCGCCAGGTAGCGGAGTAATCATGTGACCACCGGTTTCTGTTTGCCACCAGGTGTCAACGATCGGGCAGCGGCCACCACCCACATTATTGTGGTACCACATCCAAGCCTCGGGGTTGATGGGCTCACCCACCGAACCCAGCAGGCGCAAACTCGACATATCGTAAGACTTGGGATGATGCGCTGCGACGGCGTCTGAAGTCTTAATCAAAGAGCGAATCGCTGTTGGCGCAGTATAAAAAATTGAAACCTTGTGGTCCTGAATCATCCTCCAGAAACGACCTGCATCAGGATAGGTCGGAACGCCTTCGAACACAACCTGTGTCAAGCCTGCAGCCAAAGGGCCGTAGGTGATGTAGGTGTGTCCTGTCACCCAGCCCACGTCGGCCGTACACCAGAAAACATCGCTCGCTTTGGCATCAAAAACCCACTGCATGGTGAGCTTGGCCCACAACAGATAGCCCGCGGAGGAATGTTGCACGCCCTTAGGCTTGCCGGTTGAGCCAGACGTGTACAAAATAAACAAAGGGTGTTCGGCATTGAGCGCGACGGGCGCGCATTCGGCCTCCTGCTTTTCTGCTAAATCGTGCATCCATACGTCGCGCTTGGCATCCCAATTAACCTTACCACCCGTGCGTTTGTAGACGACGCAATGGCGCACCGCCTCACAGGCGCCCATGCCGAATGCTTCGTCAACGGCTGGCTTTAGTGGAATCGCCCGACCACCGCGCAGTTGTTCGTCGGCGGTAATCACCAAACTCGCACCCACATCCACGATGCGCTCATGCAAACTTTTAGCTGAGAACCCACCAAACACCACCGAATGCGTGATGCCCAAGCGTGCGCATGCCTGCATGGCAACAATTGCTTCAATCGACATCGGCAGATAAATAATCGAACGGTCGCCAGCCTTGTAGCCAAGTGACTTCAAGCCATTGGCAAACTTACACACGCGCTCGTAGAGCTGTTGGTAAGTAACCTTGAGAACCTCGCCACTATCCGCTTCAAAGATAATCGCGACTTTGTTGGCGTTACCATTCTTGAGGTTGGCATCCAGACAGTTGGCCGAGACGTTGAGCTCGCCATCACCAAACCACTCAAAAAATGGCGCACGCGACTCATCGAGCACCTTGGTGAAGGGTTTAGTCCACTGCAACTGCTCGCGCGCCATCCGCCCCCAAAACGCATTTGGATCCCGATCCGCTTCTTCGAGCAACGCCTGGTAGGCCGCTTGGCCTGACACATTGGCTTGTTTGACGAAGTCCTGGGGTGGTGGAAATACGCGTGTCTCAACCAGAACGGATTCAATTGAATTAGCCATGGAATGTTGTCTCCTCGGTAACTGGGACGGATGCCCGTTAGATAAAAAGTTTTACAACTTAAGTGCTGCAATGCCAGCTGTCGCGATTTGCGCGTCTTCGGAAGACTGCACTCCTGAGACACCGACCGCTCCAACTGTGTGGCCTTCGACAATAATTGGCACGCCGCCTTCCAACATGCCCTGAATAAGAGGCGCGGACAGAAACGACATGCGTCCGTTGTTGATCACATCTTCGTACACCTTGGAAGCCCTAGCACCCATCGCGGCAGTGTGTGCTTTGGCCGGTGCAATGTGGGCCGAGATCGTGTTGGCGCCATCGAGGCGTTGCAGGCCCAAAAGGTGCCCACCATCGTCCACTACGGCAATGGTTACAGCCCACTTATTAGCTTGCGCATGGGCTTTCGCTGCAGCCAAAACGAGAGAAACATCGGCGTCAGTCAACATAGGTTTAGTTTTCATAGCGAATCCTTAATTTGTTCGAGAGCAGTCGGGTCTTCAATTGTGGTGAGGTCGCCTGGGTCGCGTCCCTCGCAAACTGCAACAATTGCCCGGCGCAGCACTTTACCAGAGCGCGTCTTTGGCAACGTGGTGACGAAGCGCACGCGTGCCGGTCTTGCGACAGGACCAAGCTGCTCATCGACTACCTTCATGATTGCACCTTCCAGCTTCATACTGGCAGCAGCATCGACTAACTGGCTGGGGTCTTTCAACACCGCAAAGCCAACCGCCACCTGCCCTTTGAGCTGATCGGCAATGCCAACCACCGCACACTCGGCTACCGCCGGATGGCTATTAATAGACTCTTCGATCTCGCGCGTACCAAGCCGATGGCCGGCAACATTGATCACGTCGTCTGTACGACCCAGAATAAACCAATAGCCCTCATCGTCGACCAAGCCCCAATCAAAGGTCGAATAAACCTGTCGGCCAGGAATGGAGGTGAAGTATGTTTCAACGAATCGTTTGTCGTCACCCCAGATCGTCGTCATCGCACCGGGCGGCAAGGGTGGCACAATCGCTACAACCCCCTTTTGATCCGGCCCTAGGTCCTGACCGGTTTTTTCGTCCAACACCCGTACATCAAAGCCATAGACGGGGAAAGATGGACTACCAAACTTGGTGGGAACAGGTGCAATACCAGGCTGCGCAGCTAAGATCGGCCAGCCCGTTTCCGTTTGCCAGTAATTATCGATAATCGGCTTGCCCAACCCCTCCGCAATCCATTGTGCGGTTGGCTCGTCGAGCGGCTCACCTGCCATGTAGAGCGCGCGAAGCGTCGACAGGTCATACTTTTTTAATAGTGCTGGATCTTGTTTCTTCAGCACTCGGATCGCCGTTGGTGCCGAGAACATCGTATTGACTTTAAAGCGCTCGACGAGGCTCCACAGAATGCCGCCGTCGGGGCGAACGGGCGTACCCTCGTACAGAATGGTGGTTTGTCCGGCAATCAGCGGGCCGTAAACGATATACGAGTGGCCCACCACCCAGCCAATATCACTGGTGCAGAGATAAGTATCGCCTGGCGTACCATTGAAGATACGCTTCATGGACGAGGCGAGCGCGACGGCATACCCACCCGTATCGCGTTGCACACCCTTGGGCTTACCCGTCGTTCCGGAGGTGTAAAGCACGTAACTTGGGGCCGACGACTCTAACCAAGTCACCGGTACGCTCGCGCCCTCGTGCTTGGCACGCAGCGTGGCATAGTCCAGATCGCGGCCAGACACTGGCTCAAAATCAAATAAACCACGATTCACCACAATGACATGCTCGGGAGGACGGGTCGACAACGAAATCGCCTTGTCTAACAAGGGCTTATAGGGAGTGATCTTACCCGCACGCGAACCGGCATCCGCACAAATAATGACTTTAGGTGAGGCATCATCAATACGCTGAGCGAGATTGACTGAGGCGAAGCCGCCAAACACAACCGAGTGAATCGCACCCAAACGCGCGCACGCAAGCATCGCAAAAACAGCCTCGGGCACCATGGGCATGTAAATGAGTACCCGATCTCCTTGCTTGACGCCTTGCTCGACCAACATGGCCGCGACTGTATTGACCTCTTGGTACAGCGCTCGGGTTGTGTACGTCACTTCCTGATCGACTTCCGTTGAAACCCACACCAGAGCGGGCTCATCACCGCGCTCATCTAGCCAACGATCGACCGCGTTAAAGCATAAATTAGTGTGTCCGCCGACAAACCATTTCGCAAAAGGCGGCTTAGAAAAGTCTAAAACCTGCGAAAACGGCCTCTCCCAGTGAATCTCTCGAGCCTCAGCCGCCCAGAAATTATCTCGATCGTGAATCGAGGCTCTGTGAGTAGTTTGAATCGGGTTCATAGGGTCTCCGCAGCCATTTTGTGCGATTAGGCACACTTTTTGTACTATGATTATGGCAAGTCAAGCTTGCACGAGGCTTGCCAAATTGTTTTTTTATTGAATGCCATGTCAGTTTTTAAAGCCGCTACTTCGCATTTCCGATCGTCTAGCCCTAGGTTGGGTTGGTTGGTCGCTTGCGCGCTGGCGTTGGTACTGACGGGTTGTGCCGACTCAAACAAACAGGCGGGTTCGGGTATTGGCGGCTACGCGCATGATTGGCGCAGTTCGACAGATCCGATCGGCGCCTTTTTGAATCGCTACAGAAACGGCTCCGGTCTGATTATCGGTGATATCAATCACCCGTTGGCGGCGCAAGCTCTGACGCATCTGGGCATTCGCTACCGTTGGGGTGGTAAGTCACCTGAAACGGGTTTTGATTGCAGCGGCTTAGTTTTGTATTCGGCTCAGCAATCCCTGGGCTTGAAGTTGCCGCCGCGTGCGGATGACATCGCTAAGTATGGCGACACGGTCAAGCGAGGCGATTTGGCCGTTGGAGATTTGGTCTTTTTTAACACCCTAGGAACGCGTTACTCCCACGTAGGCGTCTACCTTGGCCAAGATAAGTTTGTGCACTCCCCCTCGCGGGGTGGCGTGGTCCGTATCGAAGACATGAATCTACGCTACTGGACCATGCGCTACACCGGCGCCCGCCGGCTAAGCCCTGCCACCGAAGTCGCAACGCGCTAACCCGCACAACCCACACTGCTCTAGTGCCTGTTGCATCGCGCAAACAGAGCGCCTGCACGCCACGACCCTCACGCCAGATCGTTGCGCGGCATTTCTGAAGGTTTTCATGACGTTATGACCCAGAAAGTCTGTCAATAGGATAACCATTTGCGTGCCAGAAGGTAGCTGCAAGGTCTTCTTTTGATGGGAAGGGTCTCGCCCACTGATATGGTGAGTGATAGCGATATTGTGATCGCGTAACAGATTGGGGATATTGCCGAGCCGATCGGCCCCGACAATGACTGCGCTGATAGTTGGAATCATGTCTGCTCCTATTTAGAAAAGGTACAGACCAAATGATAATGATTCTCATTTAAATAGCAAGCGTAATGATACCTATTCTCGTTTGTGCTCGACCAGTTCACGGATGCGATCCGCATCGAGCTCAGGGGTCAGCATCGAAATAAAGGTGTAGACGTAATCCCGCAAAAACACGCCCGCCTTGAGCGCGACGCGGGTTGTCTGCTCGCCAAAGAGATGTCCCGCTGGCATGCAGACAAGGTTGGTATCGCGATGCGGCTCATAAGCCATCCCCGCAATAATCCCGATCCCCAAGCCCACGTCGACATAAGTCTTGATGACATCAGCATCAATGGCCTCAAGTACGATATCTGGGCGCAGGCCCTGTGCATCAAATGCTCGGTCCACTGAACCCCGCCCTGAGAATGCACGATCGTAGGTGATCAGCGGATAACTGGCTAAGTGCTCAAGCGTCAGAGCAAAATTCTTTT